>NZ_JBVVXU010000024.1:0-65702 GCF_055902035.1 Leisingera sp. SA215
CTGACCATGAATAAAAGCATTTATAAGAGCGGCTACGATGAGCTTCGTTCTGTGCGGCGGCAGAGCCGGGGGCTGTACTGGTTCACCGGGGTCTTCAGCTTTTTTGTGAACCTGCTGATGCTGACCGGGCCTCTGTATATGATGCAGGTCTATGACCGGGTGCTGGGCAGCCGGTCGGAGGCGACGCTGCTGGCGCTGTCCTTGCTGGTGGTGTTCCTCTACGGCATGATGGGGCTGCTGGACTACGCCCGCGGCCGGATCATGGCACGGGTCGGGGCGCGGCTGCAGGCGGCGCTGGACCACCGGGTGTTCGATGCGATGATCCGCCGCTCGGCGGTGGCGCCGGATCCGGCGGCGCAGACCGGGCTGCAGGATCTGGAAGCGGTGCAGCGGCTGATCTCCTCGCCGGTGCTGACCGCCGCCTTCGACCTGCCCTGGACCCCGGTGTTTCTGGCCGGCATCGCCCTGTTCCACCCCTGGCTGGGCCTGCTGGCGCTGGCGGGCGGCGCGGTGCTGGTGGGGATTGCCATCCTCAACCAGCTGTTCACCAGGGCGCCGCAGCAAAAGGCCGGCATGACCGGCCACAAGGCCAATCTGATGTCCGAGGAGATCCGCAACGAGGCTGAGATGATCCAGTCGATGGGCATGCGCGGCGCCTCGTTCCAGCGCTGGAAGCTGGCCCGCGATGCCGCCCTCGCGGACAGTGTGACGGCCAATGACACCGGCGGCGGCTTCACCACGCTGACGAAGACGCTGCGGCTGTTCCTGCAGTCGGCGATGCTGGGCCTGGGCGCCTATCTGGTGCTGCAGGGCGAGGTGACGCCGGGGGCGATGATTGCCGGGTCGATCCTGATGGGCCGGGCGCTGGCGCCGATCGAGCTGGGCCTGGGCCAATGGGCGATGGTGCAGCGGGCGCTGAAGGGCTGGCACAGCCTGGCCGAGCTGCTGAGCAAGGTGCCGGAGGAGGACGCGCGCACGGCGCTGCCGAAACCCAAGGCGCTGCTGGAGGTGCAGGGGATGGCGGTGGTGCCGCCGGGCAGCAAGACGCCGCTCCTGCGCAACGTCAGCTTCCGGGTGCAGCCGGGCCAGGCGATCGGGGTGATCGGGCCGTCGGGCTCGGGCAAATCGACCCTGGCGCGGGCGCTGACCGGGGTCTGGACGCCGGCGGCCGGCTCGGTGCGGCTGGACGGGGCGGCGCTGGATCAATACGCGCCGGATGTGCTGGGCGGCCACATCGGCTATCTGCCGCAGCGGGTGCAGGTGTTTGACGGCACCATTGCCCAGAACATCGCCCGGCTGCAGCAGCAGCCGGATGCCGAAAAAGTGGTGGAAGCGGCGCGCAAGGCCGCCGCCCATGAGATGATCCTGAAGCTGCCCGACGGCTATGACACCAAGGTCACCGCCACCGGCGGGCGGCTGTCGGGCGGCCAGTTGCAGCGGGTCGGGCTGGCCCGCGCGCTCTATGCCGATCCGGTGATCGTGATCCTCGACGAGCCGAACTCCAACCTCGACAACGAGGGCTCGATTGCCTTGAACCGGGCGATCAAGCAGATCAAGGCCGAGGGCCGCTCGGTGCTGATCATGGCGCACCGCCCGGCGGCGATCCAGGAATGCGACATGCTGCTGGTGATCGACAAGGGCACCCAGACCGCCTTCGGCCCCAAGGACAAGGTGCTGCAGGAAATGGTCGCCAACCATCAGACCATCCGCCAGGCCACTGGCACAGGAGGCGTGCGATGAACGGGCACAGCAACTGGCCGGCCCGGCGGCCGCTGATCATCGGCCTCCTGGCGCTGCTGGTGCTGGTCGGCGGCTTCGGCTCCTGGTCGGTGCTGTCGTCGATTTCCGGCGCAGTGGTGGCGACGGGCCGGATCGAGGTCGACCGCAACCGCCAGATCGTGCAGCATCTGGATGGCGGCATCGTTGCCGAGATCCTGGTCGAGGAGGGCGATACGGTGGCCGAAGGCGACACGCTGATCCGGCTGGATGCCAATGAGCTGACCTCGCAGCTGGTGATCACCGAGGGCCAGCTGTTCGAGCTGATGGCGCGCCGCGGCCGGCTGGAAGCCGAGCGCGACACCGCTGCCGCGATCCGCTTTGAGCCGGAACTGCTGGCGGCGGCGGAGCGTCTGCCGGATGTCAGCGATCTGGTGCAGGGCCAGCGCCGCCTGTTCGAGGCCCGCAACGACACCACCGCGCGCGAGATCGAGCAGCTGGAGAAGCGCCGCACCCAGATCCAGGAGCAGATCCGCGGCGTCAAGGCGCAGCAGACCTCGATGAATGTGCAGCTGGAGCTGATCGGCGAGGAGCTGGAGAACCAGCAGTCGCTCTTGGACCGCGGCCTGGCGCAGGCGGCGACGGTGCTGAACCTGCGCCGGACGCAGGCCGATCTGCAGGGGCGGCTGGGCGAGCTGGTGGCCTCGGAAGCGCAGTCCGAGGGGCGTATCACCGAGATCGACATCGAGATCCTGAAGCTGGCCACCAGCCGCCGCGAAGAGGCGATCAGCCGGTTGCGCGACCTGCGCTACCAGGAACTGGAGCTGGCCGAAAACCGCCGCTCGCTGCAAGGGCGGCTGGCGCGGCTGGAGATCACCGCGCCGGTCTCCGGCATTGTCTACGGGCTGCAGGTGCAGACGCCGCGCTCGGTGATCCGGCCGGCCGATCCGGTTTTGTACCTGGTGCCGCAGGACCGGCCGCTGGTGATTGCGGCGCAGGTGGCGCCGACCGATATCGACCAGCTCTACACCGGCCAGCAGGTGACCCTGCGGTTCTCGGCGCTGGACCAGCGCTCGACGCCGGAGCTGTTCGGCCATGTCACCCAGGTCTCGGCGGATGCCTTCGAGGATCAGGGCAGCGGGGTTTCCTATTACCGGGCAAGGATCGAGCTCAATCCCGGCGAGCGCGGCCGCCTGCCTGCGGGCACGGTGCTGATTCCGGGGATGCCGGTGGAAAGCTACATCCGCACCGCCGACCGCTCGCCGCTGGCCTATCTGGTCAAGCCGCTGGCCGATTATTTCAACAAGGCCTTCCGCGAAAGCTGAGCGAAGCCGGGAACCGGCCCGGTTTTCGGATCTGAGCATGCGATTTTTCCTGACCGTTTCCCTTACTGGGAAACGGTCTCTCCCGGCGGTGCCGCTGGGGTTGTGCCGGGGTGGCGTAAAGCCGCGCCAGCGCTGCGCATTTTCTCTTTCCGAATTCCGCCGCTCCGGGTAGCGTCCCGGCCAGCAAAGACTTGGAAGGAAACCGGCCATGAGCATTGAAGCAAAACTGAAAGAACTGGGCGTGACCCTGCCCGACGCACCGGCCCCGGTGGCCAACTATGTGCCTTATGTCGTCGCAGGCGACATGGTCTATATCTCGGGCCAGGTTTCCGCCGATGAAAACGGTGTGATCGCTGGCAAGCTGGGCCTTGATATGGACGTTGAGGCGGGCCAGGCCGCAGCAAGACGTTCGGCGATTGCGCTGTTGGCCCAGCTCAAAGCGGCCTGCGGCGGCGATCTGGACCGGCTTGTTCGCGTGGTCAAACTGGGCGCCTTTGTGAATTCGGCACCTGATTTCACCGGTCAGCCGTTTGTGGTGAACGGAGCTTCCGACTTTATGGTCGAAGTTCTTGGGGATGCGGGCCGCCATGCCCGGGCGGCTGTTGGGTCGGTATCCCTGCCGCTTGGCGCTGCAGTTGAAATCGACGGGGTCTTCCAGATCAAATGAAGCCTGCCCTGCCTGCCGCCCTCCTGACTGTGCCGCTGGCCCATCGAGCGTTGCATGACGCGGCCGGCGGGCGTCCGGAGAACAGCCGCGCGGCCATCCGTGCGGCGATAGCGGCGGGCTATGGGATTGAGATCGACCTGCAGCTGTCCAGCGACGGCTGTGCGATGGTCTTTCATGACAATGATCTGGACCGGCTGGCGGATGCCTCCGGTCCGGTCCGCGCACGCACCCGCGGCGGCCTGCAGGCAATCCCGCTGAAAGACGGTGATGGCGAAGGTATTCCGGATCTGCCCGAAGTGCTGGATCTGGTTGCAGGAAAGGTGCCGCTGCTGATTGAATTGAAGGACCAGCACGGGCATATGGGCCGCACCGATGGCGCGCTGGAGCGGGCCACGGCCGCGGCGCTGAAGGGCTACGGCGGTCCGGTGGCAGTGATGTCTTTCAACCCCAATTCAGTCGCGGAGCTGGCCCAGCTGGCGCCGGATATTGCCCGCGGCATCACCACCAGCGCCTATGATCCGTCGGAATGGCCGGAGCTGCCGAAAGCGGTTTGCGACGATCTGCGCGGCATCCCGGATTTCGCGCGTACAGGTGCAAGCTTTATCAGCCACGAAGCCGCCGATCTGCCCCGGCCGCGGGTGCAGGCGCTGCGCAACGACGGGGTGCCTGTGCTGTGCTGGACTGTGACCTCTGCGGCAGAGGAAACCGCGGCGCGCGTCTTTGCCGACAATGTGACGTTTGAACAGTACCTCTCGCCGCTAACACCTTGATCAGGCAAGCGCAGACCCCACATCTTTGATGCGGTGCGGAGGAATTGCATGACGCAGGCTAAAATCGAAATCCGGGTGCTGGCCTCACTGTCGCAGATCGCGGCTGAGGACTGGGATGCCTGTGCCTGCCCCGAGGCGGCAGACGGCACCCGTCCGCTGGACCCTTTCACCACCCACCGGTTCCTGAGCGCGCTGGAGGCGAGCGGCTCGGTCGGGCCGGGCACAGGCTGGCAACCGCAGTATCTGACGGCGTTTCAGGATGGGCGGCTGATCGCCTGCGCGCCGCTTTATGCCAAGGGGCACAGCCAGGGCGAGTATATCTTTGACCACAATTGGGCGCAGGCCTATGAGCAGGCAGGCGGGCATTATTATCCCAAGCTGCAGATCGCGGTGCCCTTTACGCCGGCCACCGGGCGGCGGTTTCTGGTGCGCCCCGGCTTTGACGGTATCGGCCATTCGGCACTGGTGCAGGGCGCGGTGCAGCTGGCGGCCGACAATAACCTGTCCTCGCTGCATGTGACCTTCTGCACCCAGGACGAGGCGCGGATGGGCGAAGAGATGGGGCTGATGCGCCGCTTCACCCAGCAGTTTCACTGGCGCAACCACGGCTACGGCGATTTCGAAGCCTTCATGCGGGCGCTGTCCTCGCGCAAGCGCAAGAACATCCGCAAGGAGCGGATGCAGGCGCAATGTTTCGGCGGCGATATCCGGGTTTACCAGGGCGACAGCCTGCGGCCTGAGCATTGGGATGCCTTCTGGGAGTTTTATCAGGACACCGGCGCGCGCAAATGGGGCGCACCTTACCTGACGCGGCAATTCTTTGATATCGCCCATGACACAATGGCGCAGGACATCGCGCTGATTCTCGCGGAGCGCAACGGGCGCTATGTTGCGGGTGCCTTGAATTTCATTGGCCGTGAAACGCTTTACGGGCGCTATTGGGGCTGTGTCGAGCATCACCCCTGCCTGCATTTTGAGCTGTGCTATTATCAGGCCATAGAGCTGGCCATTGCCCTGGGGCTTGACCGGGCCGAGGCCGGCGCGCAGGGTGAACACAAGCTGGCACGCGGCTATCTGCCGTGCGAGACGCACAGCTTGCACTGGATCGGCGATCCCGGGTTTGCCGGGGCCGTTGGACGCTACCTCGAGGCTGAACGGGCCGCCACCGAGGAAGAAATCGAAATCCTGACCGATTACGGCCCGTTCCGCAAAGCACATGTGGAGGAGCAAGAATGACGGAAAAACTGTCCGATGCCACCCGCGGCCCGCTGCTGGAGCCGCTGTTTGCCACCGGCTGGGAAATGGTCGAGGGCCGGGATGCCATCACCAAGACCTTCAAGTTCAGCAATTTCGCCGATGCTTTCGGCTGGATGACCCGCGCCGCGATCTGGGCCGAGAAATGGAACCATCACCCCGAGTGGAGCAATGTCTACAACCGGGTGACAGTGGTGCTGACCACCCATGATGTGGACGGGATCAGCGCATTGGATGCCAAGCTGGCGCGCAAGATGGACGGGCTGTTTGGCGAACCGCAGACTTGATCCGGCTCCCTTACAGAAAGGTCAGCAATTCTGTCCAAATGTTTCGCGCGCGAAACATTCCGGCAGCTATGCTGACCTTATTTTTTACCGTTTATTAAGGGGGGCTGCGGCCACCGGGTCAGGCAGCCGCAGCCGGGCCTGGGTTCAGCCCATTGACTCCAGCAAGCCCTCGCCGGCGGAAAGCTCGCACTGGCCGGGGTTTTCTTCCTTGTTGAGAACTTTCACTTCACCGTCCTCCACCAGCATCGCATAGCGCAGCGAACGGCCGATCAGACCGGCCGAAGGCACGTCCAGGCGCATGCCGATAGCCTCGGTCAGGGTGCATTCGGCATCCGACAGCATGGTGATCCCGGCCTCGGCCGCACCGGTGTTTTCGCCCCAGATTTTCATCACAAACGGATCATTTCCTGCCAGGCAGATGATTTCCTCGACACCCTTGGCAGCGAACTGATCCTTGGTGCGGATGAAACTGGGCACATGGGCCGAATGGCAGGTGCTGGTAAAGGCTCCGGGCACCGCGAACAGCACGACTTTCCGCCCCTTCAGCTTGTCTGACAGCTGCACCTGCTCGGGGCCGTTGTCTCCGATGAGCGTCAGTGTCGCGTCCGGCAGTTGGTCTCCAACAGAAATCATCGCACGTTCCTCTTTCTCATGATTGCGTTTTGGGGCCCCGGGTATATAGGGTCCGGTGAAAGCGTGACGGGAACTATTGCGGGAGGCAAGCAGAGATGTCCCACATCGTCGTGATTGGAGCTGGGCAGGCGGGATCTTCGCTGGTTGCAAAGCTGCGCAAGGACGGGTTTGACGGTGAAATTACCCTGATCGGAGCCGAGGAGTCGCTGCCGTATCAGCGCCCGCCATTGTCCAAGGCCTATCTGCTGGGCGAGATGGAGCTTGAACGGCTGTTCCTGCGCCCGGAAAGCTTTTACGCGGAAAACAACATCACTCTGAAGCTGGGGCGGCGGGTGACGGCAATCGATCCGGCGGCCAGGACGGTGAGCTTGGGCGATGAGGTGATCCGCTACGACCAGCTGGCGCTGACCACCGGATCCGACCCGCGCCGCCTGCCGGCCGCGATCGGCGGTGATCTGGACGGCGTTTATGTGGTGCGCGGATTGACCGACGTGGACGCGATGGCACCGCATGTGACCGAGGGCAAGCGCGCGCTGATCGTGGGCGGCGGCTACATCGGGCTGGAGGCGGCTGCGGTCTGCGCCAAGCGGGGCGTGCAAGTGACGCTGGTCGAGATGGCCGACCGCATCCTGCAGCGTGTTGCGGCGCCTGAGACCTCTGATTTCTTCCGCCGCCTGCATGCCTCCCACGGCGTGGACATCCGCGAAGGCGTTGGCCTGGAGCGGCTGGAAGGCGAGGGCGGCAAGGTGACCCGCGCAGTGCTGAGCGGCGGCGAAACCGTTGAGGTGGACTTTGTGGTGGTCGGCGTCGGCATCACTCCGTCGTCGCAGCTGGCGGAAATGGCCGGGCTGGAGCTGGAGAACGGCATCAAGGCAGACGCCAAGGGCCGCACTTCGGACGCCGCGATCTGGTCGGCGGGCGATTGCGCCTCTTTCCCGTTTCAGGGCAAGCGCATCCGCCTGGAAAGTGTGCCGAACGCCATCGACCAGGCCGAAGTGGTGGCGCAGAACATGCTGGGTGCGGACAAAGAGTATATTGCCACCCCCTGGTTCTGGTCCGATCAGTATGACGTCAAACTGCAGATTGCGGGCCTGAACACCGGCTATGACAATGTGGTCACCCGCCAGGGCGAGGGGGGGCAGGTTTCGTTCTGGTACTACAAAAGCGATCAGCTGGTGGCGGTCGACGCGATGAACGACCCGCGCGCCTATATGGTGGGCAAACGCCTGATCGACATGGGCAAAACAGCGGACAAAGCGGTGGCCGCTGACCCGGCTGCCGATCTGAAACCGCTGCTGAAAGCGTGAGGATCATCGCAGGAGACTTCCGCGGCCGCGCCTTGGCCGCGGTGGGCAAGGGCGATGCAGGCGCCCATCTGCGCCCCACCACCGACCGGGTGCGGGAAAGCCTGTTCAACGTGCTGATGCACACCGGCGCCGTCTCCGGCGCCCGGGTCCTGGACCTGTTTGCGGGCACCGGCGCATTGGGGCTGGAGGCGCTGTCACGCGGTGCGGCCGAGGCCGTGTTCGTGGATGACGGGCGCGTGTCCAGCGGTTTGATCCGCAAGAACATCACCATCTGCCGCGCCGAAGACCGCTGCAGCCTGATCCGCCGCGACGTGCTGAAGCTGGGGGCGAACCCGGCCGCGCCGTTTGATCTGATCTTTCTTGATCCGCCCTATGGCAAGGGGCTGGGGGAAAAAGCTATGGCGGCCGCTGTCGCCGGCGGATGGGTGGCGGAAGACGCGCTGGTGGTCTGGGAAGAAAGCGCGCCGGTCGCCGCGCCGGAAGGGTTCGTTCTGCAGGACAGCCGCAAATACGGCGACACCCATATTTCGCTGATGTGGAAAGCCGCCTGAGGCATTTTGATCCAAAGCCTTAAAAGATACTTGAAAATAATGGTTCTTTCACGCGGTCCTTAGGCGCATCACAGCCGCAGGCCGCCGGCGAGTTTGCCAGACCTCCAGCCGTTTCCACAGCGCATACGATCCCCGCAAAACCTCGCAATTATCCCACCCTTGCCCCGATCTTGCCCGATTTCACCCGCAACACTAGGGGTGACACGGATACACGAGGATGGGTGAACATGGACCGACTGACCGAGATGGAGGCCTTTGCCAATGTGGTGGACCAGGGCGGCTTCACCGACGCGGCACGCAAGATGGGGATCTCGAAGTCCGCAGTCTCCAAACATGTTTCAAGTCTGGAAACCCGGCTTGGCGCGCGGCTTTTGAACCGCACCACCCGCCGGGTGTCCCCGACCGAGATCGGCCTTGCCTATTACGACCGCGCCCGCCGGGTGCTGAATGATGCAGGGGAAGCGGATGCGCTGGTCACCTCGATGCAATCCGCCCCCTCAGGTCTGCTCAGGATTTCGGTCGCCACTGATTTTGGCGTCAATCACCTGTCACCGGTGCTGTCGGAGTTTCTGCAGGACTTCCCGGACATCACCGTCAACATGGTGCTGAACAACCGCTATGTGGAGCTGATCTCCGAAGGGTTCGACATGGCGGTGCGGATCGGCGAGCTGGAAGACAGCTCTCTGCGCGCCCGCAAGCTGACCGAGACGTCCAAACGGATGATCGCCTCGCCCGCCTATCTGGAGAAATTCGGCCGCCCGCAGAAGATTGATGAATTGAACACCCACAAGCTGCTGCACTACTCCAGCCAGTCCAGCGGCAATGTCTGGAAGATCACCGCGCCGTCGGGGGAGAAACGCCAAGTGCGCACCTCGGGCTGGCTGTCGGTGAATGACGGGCAATCGCTGCTGAACGCGGCGATCTCGGGTCTCGGTATCGCCTACTTGCCCAGCTACCTCTACTCCGAGGCATTGGAAGAAGGGCTGGTCGAAGACGTCATGCCCAGCCTGCCAGTGGAAACCCAGGGCATCTATGCCGTCTACCCGCCCGGGAAATTCACTCAGCCGAAAGTCCGGGCATTCATCGATTTCCTGGTCCAGGCATTTGCCGACCGCGACCCGTCAGAATGGAAAGCCTGAACCGGCGCTACGGAAAACCGGACCAAGACATCCCTCGAAGACCTGCCCCCGCACCGGATGCGGGGGCTCTTTTTGGGGGTGTGAAAACCGGCCGGGCGCGCAGATACCCATGCCAAGCATCGCGAGGGTTTGGTCAGAGTGAAAAGCCGAGCGGGACGATTGAGCCGCCCCCGACGCACGCACAGGTCAATTCACACCTGCCGATGACATGCCAATCCCCCAAGTCTTGTGCGTCTGTGTTCCGGGGCCGGCCGGCACCTGATCCCGGAGGATGCACAGCCGTTGATCCAGACTAACGCGTTCCATCCCGTCTGGATTGTAACGTGCATGCCGGCCCCAAGGTTCCCAGCCGCGGGGAATGCGGGCGGTTTGTGGCGGATTGGGCCGGGCAGGGGTCATACGCTGGTCCGGCGTCAATCGCCCAGCAACACTGCCTCAACCCTCCGGTTGGCCTCGCGCCCTTCGGGTATCAGATTGCTGGCAAGCGGGGCTAGAAAGCCGGCGCCGGCGACCGCGATCTGTGCCGCATCCGCGCCCAGTTCCCCGACCAGACGGTCCTTCACCGACTGCGCCCGGCGTTCGGAGATGCCGGTGTTCTGCTCCAGCGAGCCCACAGTGTCGGTATGGCCCACCAGCAGCAGCCGGTTTTGCGGATTGGCGGCCAGATATTCCGCAAGTTCGCGCAGGCTGGCATAGGTGCCGTCCTGCAGCCGGGTGGAGCCGCTTTGAAACACCAGATCCGTCAGAACGGCGTGGCCGCGCACCTCCAGCAGCTTGGCCAGTTCCACCGGCCGCACTATGCTAGGCGTCCCGGCGGCAGGCTTTACCACTGCTGTTGCCGTTGCTGCCGACCCCGGCGGATGCACTGTGATCATCTGCACAAAGGCCGCGCCGCCTGCGCGCGACACCAGCAGCGAGACCGCTTCGTCTGCTTTGGCGGCGGACAGGAAGTGATAGCTGGAGATATCTACCATCATGTCCGGCGACGGCACCACTTCGATCCCGAAGCGGAATCCGAATCCGCCGCAATCGCGTGCGGCACAGTCCAGCAGCACCTCAAAACCGGCGGCCTGCAACTGGTCCCGCAACGGCGCCAGGATCTGCAGCACGGTGCTGTTTTCCTCGACCCGCCAGGTGCGGCGCAAAATCCGTCCCTCGAACCGGCGCGAGGGCACTTTGTCCGCCTCTTCGGGCCCGATCGGCAGTTGGTAGACACCAAGCGCCGTGATCCGTTCAGAAACAGCAGACGCGCCGGCTGGCAGGGTGATTTCAGCCGCAACAGGTAGAGCCGGAAGCAGCATCACCGCGGCTGCGGAAATCAAACGTCTTAGCGGCACTGGCTGTGGTATTCCGGGTTGGGAACCATGGCAGTGGCGCTGGCCACCCGGTTGGACATGTTGAAAAAGCCCGCGACATTGGCAATGTCCCAAATGTCCCGGTCGCTGAAGCCTGCATCCCGCAAGCCCTGACGGTCCGTCTCGGCGATCTCTGCGCTGGCAGTGGTCATTTTGGCTGCAAAATCCAGCATCGCGCGCTGGCGCGCCTCCAAAGGGGCGACCCGGTAGTTCATCACCAGCATTTCACCCAGAGCCGGATCGCCCGACAATTGCCGCACTGCTGCGCCATGCGCCACCAGGCAGTAGAAACACCGATTGATCGCCGAGACCACAACCGCGATCATCTCCCGCTCCAGCTTGCTGAGGCCGCTGTCCGCCAGCATCAGGTCATTGTACATGGCGGTAAAGGCATTCAGCTTTTCGATATCAAAGGCATTGGCCTTGAGCACGTTGGGCACAAATCCCAGCTTCTCGGCACAGATATCGAAATACTTCTGCGTCTCGGGCGGCAGCGGGTCCGCCATCGGCAGATCCAGGGCTGTGGGCAGGGTCTGATCCGTCATTGTTCAATGACCTTCCTGTAAAATCCGGTAGTGGTACTGTCCGGTGCATTCCATGCCAAGGGAAGCATAAAGCCCGTTGGCGCCCTCGTTGCGTTTGGTGCAAAGAACTGCCAGCTCAGCTGCACCGTTTTCAATAGCCCAAAACGCTGCCTGGCGCATCATCCAGGCGCCCATGCCACAGCGGCGCTGCTGCGGCAGGATTTCAAGTGCGTGGATCATCGCTGCACCGTCGTGAATGGCAACAAACCCGGCACCGGCAGGTTTGTCCTTGTGACGCGCCAAAAGCCCTGTTTTCGGCCCTCGCACCCTTTGCATCACCGCCAAACGCGCCGGCCCTATGCCGCCCTGCTGCCAGATCTCGCGCTGGATCGCCAGCGGCTCCCAGACGCAAAAGGCGGTGACCCGCGGCACCGGGATGTCTGTCAAATGCTTGGCCGGGCAGGTCCACAGGTTGACCGGATCCTTGACCGCATAGCCGCGCGCCTCCAGCTGTGCGTCCAGATCCGCCTCGCCGTCGCGGATCATGAACAGGCAGTCCTGGCCCATCGCACGCATTGTATCTTCGGCTGCGGCAATCTCCGCCTCCGAGACAGTGCCATGCACCGTCGCCGCCGACACCCGGCTACCGCCGCCCTGGCCGTCGCGCAGGGTCACGGGGCCCAGGCTGCGGGTGGAGGCAGGCGGCCATGTCGCCTCGGTCAGGGCATAGTAACGGGGATCGGTGGTCACTGCTCCAGCTCCTTTGCCAGTTCTGTCATCGCGGCATCAATTTGCGCACCATCGGTGCCGCGGATCACGATATTGGCGCCAAAGGCACCGTCTTTTTGAAACGGGTAACAGCCCACCGACAAATCCGCATAGGCTTCTGCCAGCAAACGCAGCGGCCCGGCAATCTCGCCCTCGCCGCGGAACACCCGCAGGGTTTGCGACAGCACCGGCTGGCCGCCGGTCAGCGTTGGCATAACGCTGGCCACCATCGCCTGAAAGATCAGCGGCACCCCGGCCATCACATGCACATTGCCAAGGGTGAAGCCCGGTGCGGCCGAGACCGGATTTTCGATCAGTGCGGCGCCCTCCGGGATGCGTGCCATCCGCAGGCGGGCCTCGTTCATTTCCAGCCCTTGGGTGTCGTAATGCGCCTGCAGGATCGCGCGGGCGTCATCGCGGACCCCCAGATGCGCGTCAAACGCCTTGGCGATGCAGTCTGCAGTGATGTCGTCATGCGTCGGCCCGATACCGCCGCTGGTGAAAACATGGTCGTATGCGGCCGATAGCAGCTGCACCGAGCCGATGATTGCGGCCTCGTCATCGCTGACGATGCGGACTTCGCGCAGGTCGATGCCGTGTTTGGCAAGCTCACCCGCCAGATAGTACATATTGGCATCGCGGGTCCGGCCCGACAGGATTTCATCCCCGATAACCAGCATGGCAGCCGTTGGATTCGCCATGATCTTCCTCCCTTGATACCTCACTCAGGCAGATATAGGCCTAAGCCCATGCGCTTTGAAACCCCTCTGATCCCCGCCGTGCTGATCCGCCGCTACAAACGGTTCCTTGCCGATTGCAAACTGGAGGACGGGCGGGAGGTCACCGCCCATTGCGCCAACCCCGGCAGTATGATGGGCCTGGCGGAGCCGGGTATGAGGATATGGCTGGAGCCGAACGACGACCCGAAGAAAAAGCTGAAGTACGGCTGGCGGCTGGTTGAGCACGCAGACGGGCATTTCACCGGCGTTGATACCTCGGTCCCCAACCGCGCCCTGCGGGCCGCGCTGGAGGCGGGTGAGGTTGCCGGTCTCGCAGCCTACACAACCGTGCGGCCGGAGGTGAAATACGGCGTAAAAAGCCGCGTCGACTTTCTGTTGCAGCAAGACGGCCTGCCGGATTGCTATGTTGAAGTGAAAAGCGTGACACTGTCGCGGGAACCGGGCCTGGCGGAATTCCCCGACAGCGTCACAGCCCGCGGCACCAAGCATCTTGGGGAGCTGGCAAATATGGTGGCCCAGGGCCACCGGGCGGTGATGCTCTACCTGGTGCAGCGCACGGACTGCGACCGGTTTCGTCTGGCCGGAGATATCGACCCGGCCTATGCAGCTGCCTTTGCCAGTGCATCGGCCGCGGGGGTGGAGCGGCTGGTGCTGGGCACCAGAATCACGCCGCAGGGGGTCGTGGCCGGCGCTGCCATTGCCGAAGTGGAATAGCGGCGCCGGTAAGGATGTCAGGCGGCCTTGCCGACCTCGTCTTCCTGGCTGGCAGGATCGGTGTGAACCAGCGTGCGGGTCGGGAAGGGAATATCGACACCTGCCGCATCCAGCGCCTCTTTGACCTTGCGCTTGATGTCGGCCTGATACTGAAAATATTCCGCCGCATCGACCCAGACGCGCACCAGAAAATCCACCGAACTGCTGTTGAGCGCATTGACCTGCACAAAGGGTTCCGGGTCGCTGTGCGAACGGCTGTCGGCCATGATGGTGTCGCGGATCACCCTTTCGGCAGTGGCCAGATTGGCGCCATAGCCGACCCCGAAGGTCCATTCCGCCCGGCGGCTGTCGAAGGCTGAGTAATTGGTGATGGTGTTGCCCCAAACCTCGGAATTGGGAACGATCACCTTCAGATTGCTGAGGCTGGCAATCACCGTGTTGTTCAGATTGATGTCCTTGACTGTGCCCATCTCGCCGTTCACCTTGATGAAATCGCCCAGTTTGAACGGGCGGAACAGGATGAGCATCACCCCCGCCGCAACATTCGAAAGCGCGCCTTGCATGGCCAGGCCGATCGCCAGGCCGGCAGCACCGATGGCCGCCACGATTGACGTGGTCTTGACCCCGAAGGTATTCAGCACAAACAGCACCGCAAAGGCGAGAATGACATAGCGCGCAAAGTTGCCGAGGAAATGAAACAGGGTCGGGTCAAGCTTGGCATGGCTATCGCCCAGTGTTACGATCCGGCGCTTGACCCAGCGCGCAACTATGAAACCTGCCAGCAGAATGACTGTCGCGGCCAGAACGCTTCCCAAAGCTTGCGCCAGAAATTCCAGCGTCACCAAATCGGCCAATGACTTTCCACCGTAAATCTCAGCCTTCATTAAATCGCTGATATTATCCATTTTGCTGCGTCCCTCCTGGCTTGTGCTGTTGCTGCACACCCGACCCAACGCAGCACGGTTGAAAAAGTTCCAACAGGCCTCCGCTGCCGGCTCTGGCCCTTTTGGCCAAGACGTTTTAGATAGCTACGGGACAACACCCGATGGAGCTCCGCCTGATGAGATCGAAAGACGGCCGCACAACCAAGGACGGCATCCGCATTCATGAAGCCGGCGATTTTGCCGGCATGCACAAGGCGGGTGCCTTGGCGGCGCGTATTCTGGATGAGATTGCCGCACATGTGTTTCCGGGCCAGACAACCGGCGAAATCGACCGCCTGATCACCCAAAAGGTCGAGGATGCCGGCGCTAAGTCCGCAACCATCGGCTACAAGGGCTATCAGCACGCCAGCTGCATCTCGGTCAACCATGTGGTTTGCCATGGCATCCCCGGCGACAAGAAGCTGAAGGACGGCGACATCCTGAATATCGACGTGACTGTGATCGTCGATGGCTGGTTCGGCGACACCTCGCGGATGTTTGTGGCAGGAAAGCTGCCGCGCAAGGCCGAGCGGCTGATTCAGGTCACTCATGATTCGCTGATGGTGGGGATTGAGGCGGCGAAGCCCGGCAATACCTTTGGCGACATCGGCCATGCGATTCAGGTTTATGCCGAAAGCCAGCGGATGAGCGTGGTGCGCGATTTCTGCGGCCATGGCCTTGGCCAGGTGTTTCACGCACCGCCGAACGTGCTGCACTACGGCCGGCCCGGAACCGGCCCGGTGCTGGAAGAAGGCATGTTCTTCACCATTGAGCCGATGATCAACCTGGGCCGCCCGGAGACCAAGATTCTGGCCGACGAATGGACTGCCGTCACCCGCGACAAGTCTCTGTCGGCGCAGTTTGAGCATTCGATCGGGGTCACTGCAGACGGGGCCGATATCTTCACCCTGTCGCCGGCCGGGAAATTTCACCCGACCTACGGGTAATCCGTCAGGGCGGCGGCGGGGGCCGGCCCCCGAACCCCCTGGAGTACTTTCAACCGGAAAGAAGCAGCAGCGGGCTTGGGCACTAGCTGCCGCGGTCCGCGATTTCCTGCAGCCGCCACAGGGTTAGCAGCATGGTGCTGCCCGCCCATGGGGTTACCGCGTCCTGAATGAACAGCGGCGCCCGCTGCGGTTCCGGCTTCGGCTTAGTCCCGGCTTCAGCCTCGGCAAAAGGCGCCACAAACGGGGTGTTCAATGTCTGCTCCATGCGGGCGTCAATACCACAACGTGCTTAGATCGACAAAAGGGCCGGCACCTCTGCCATGCCGCTGAACACTTCCGCTCCCAGCGCGGCGAGCCTGCTGCCGCTGCCAAGGGGAGCAAATCCCAGGCAGCGCATGCCCGCGCGCACTGCGGCGGTGACGCCGCTGCCGCTGTCCTCGATCACCAGGCAATCGCGCGCCTGCATACCGAAATGGCTGGCGGCGGCCAGAAACAATCCCGGTTCCGGCTTGGCCACGCCCAGGGATTGGGCTGAGAACATTGCATGAGGGTGGAACCGTTCCCACAGCCCGTTCTGGCCCAAAGTGATGCGCATCTTTTGCTCGCTGCCGTTGGAGGCCACGCAAACAGGGACGCCATGTGCGTCAAGCCGTGCCAGCAGATCAGGGATGCCCGCTGTGAGCGGCACGCCCCGTTCAAGCCGTGTATAGGTCTCGGCATGGATTTCCGCGATCCAGTTTTCCGGCAGGTCTGCACCCAGGCAGCGGGCCTTGGCCATCACACTCGCCATGGTGCCGCCGACGAAATGCGCCATCGACTGCTCCACCGTCAGCACCAGCCCGTGGCGTGCGAGGTTGTCTGCCAACGCCTGGTTGGCGGCCGGCTCACTGTCCACCAGCACGCCGTCGCAGTCGAAAATCACCAGTTTCGGTGTGGGGCAGGTCTTCGGCATACTTCCATCGCATTCGAAGATTGAACATCTAAATCAGATGATAACCCGGCACGGGCGGCCGCACCAAGTGCCCCTGTTGCCGCGCCCGTGTCTGCTGGCCGTTGGCACATATTTCCGGAGGAGGAGCCAGTGACTGCCGGGCCGCCACCGCAAAGCTGTCAGTCAAGACTATCTCCCTTGCCCCGCGCTGCAAACAAGCGGGCGGCGGCCATAGACGGTGCTGAGAGGTTTTTGCGCGGTTGTTCCCGGCAACGGGATTGCCGCAGGGCGGCGCGCCGCTAGCTATAGTTTGTTGGCCAAGTGTTCTGTTGGAGGACCGAAAATGAAACTGCTGATTGCGGCTGCGCTGTCTTTCTTTCTGGCGGCCCTGGCTTGGGGTCCGGTCAGGGCCGGAGGTGGGACGCCTTCGAAGCCGGAGGCCAAAGTCTATTTTGCGAATATCCAAGATGGGGATTCAGTGTCGTCTCCGCTCACGCTGGTTTTTGGCCTCTCGGGCATGGGGGTGGCCCCGTCCGGAGTTGAGAAGGAGTTCACCGGGCACCATCATCTGCTGATCGACCGGCCGCCGCTGGGTGAAGGCGAAGATGGCGCTGATGAGCTGAACTTCGGCCTGCCGTCGGACGACAACCATCTGCATTTCGGCGGCGGCCAGACCGAGGTGACGCTGGAGCTGTCGCCGGGCCGTCATACGCTGCAACTGGTGCTTGGGGATGCAGGCCATGTACCGCATGTTGCTCCGGTTGTTTCAGAATTGATCACTATCACCGTGGAGTAACGTTTCGATCTGCATCGAAGCATCCAGGTGATGGAGCGGGCTAGGCAGGAGGTCCTGAACAAACTGAGGACTTCCCATGCTGACCTGCATTATCCGTTACCGCATCGACCCTGCCAAGAAGGCGCAGTTCGAACACTACGCCCGCAACTGGGGCCAGGCGATCCCGCGCTGCGGAGCCGGCCTGGTCGGCTACTATGCGCCGCATGAAGGGTCGTCGACACTGGCGTATGGTATTTACAATGTGGAAAGCCTTGCTGAGTATGAGGCTTATCGTGCCCGGCTGGCGGCGGATCCCTTGGGGCGGGAGAATTATGAGTTTGCGCAAAAGGAACGGTTCTTGCTGGGCGAGGACCGGACCTGGCTGAAGCTGGCTTCGGCGCCGCATGGGGCGGTTTAAGGGGGTGGGTATGATAGCCGTGATATTCGAAGTGCAGATTGCCCCGGGGCAGAAGGAAGCCTATCTGGACACCGCGGCCGCGCTGAGGGAGCTGCTGGAACAGGTGGACGGGTTCATATCGGTTGAGCGGTTCCAAAGCCTGAGCGCGCCGGAGAAGCTGTTGTCACTGTCCTTCTGGCGGGATGAGGCCGCGGTGCAGCGCTGGCGCGAGGTTGCAGAGCACCGCTCGGCGCAGGGCAGGGGCCGGAGCGGGATCTTTGCGGACTACCGGCTGCGGGTGGCGGGGGTGATCCGCGACTACGGCATGGAGGACCGCGGGCAGGCACCGGCTGGCAGCCGCAAACTGCACGGATAGGCAGCGGGGGCGGGCATGCAGCGGTCAGAGCAGCCTGAGCCAGCGCATCACCAGCAGCATGCCAGCACCGAGCCCCAGCAGGCTGAGGCAGAGAATGGGAAAGGCCAGCGGCGACTCTGCGCCGGGGATGCCGGCAAGATTCACGCCGAACAGGCCGGTCAGGAATCCCAGCGGCAGGAACAGCGCCGCCACCACCGACAGCGCATAGCTGTTGCGGCCCATTTGCCGGGCCAGCTCGGCGTCGGTGTGGTCGCGCAGCACCGCCAGCCGCCCGGTCAGCGATTCCAGCGTTTCCGCCGCCAAGGTGAACAGGTTCACCGCCTCGCGCAGGTGCAGCTGCTCGCCCTCCGAAAACAGCGCACCCCCGGATTCCTGCAAGTTCAGCAGCGCTTCGCGCTGCGGTTCCAGGTAGCGGTGCAGCTTCAGCACGTTGCGGCGCGGTGCCTTGAGTGCTTCGGCAGCGGGCAGGGTGCCGTCCTCGGTCATCTCCTCCAGCGCCTCGGTCGCGGCGCTTAGCTCAAGCACCACGTCGCGGGTGTGCAGGGCCAGCCCGTTGATCAGGCGGTAAAGGAAATGACCTGGCGAATTGGGACCGCGGCCGGTGCTGCATTCGGCACGGAACGCATCAAGCGCGAAGGTCTTGCGCAGCCGTACGGTGACAATGGTTCGGCTGGTGACCCAGATCCTGAGCGACAGCATCTCCGCGGCTTCGGCGCCGGGATTGCGGTTCACCGTGCGCAGGTTCAGGATCAGACCGTCCTCGAACACATCGCAGCGGGGCCGGGTTTCGCTTTGCAGCAGCGCCTGGCCCGGGATGCCGGGGAGCTGAGTCTTGCACCATTCGGCCAGCTCCGGGTCAGCCAGGTCGAAGTGCAGCCAGCGGTAGCGGCCCGGCCCGGTCGCGGCCAGATCAGCGGCGGGGCGGGCGGTGCCATCGGCCCAGAGGTCGTAAGCAGAAATCGGCATGGGGCGGCCTCATTTGCAACCGTTTCCCCATGGTTAGCGCGGTTGCGGCCATGCCGCCAGATTCATTGGAGAAATCTGCGCCAGACCGGAGCTGGCCATGGCGCGGTTATAGCGCCGCGGCCAGCCGGGTGCCCTGGTTGATGGCGCGTTTGGCGTCCAGTTCCGCGGCCACATCGGCACCGCCGATCACATGCGCAGTGATGCCGTGTTCTGCCAGATCATCCGCCAATCGGCGTTCGGAGATTTGTCCGGAGCATAGAACGATGGTGTCCGCGGCAACCAAGGTGGGGTTCTCCCGCGCCTCGCCAAAGGAGACGTGCAGGCCGTCCGCATCGATGCGTTCGTAGTTCACGCCGCCCAGAAACTCGACATCCTTCATCTTGAGCGTGGCGCGGTGAATCCAGCCGGTGGTCTTGCCCAGCCGTTTGCCGTGACGCTCGGCCTTGCGCTGCAGGAGTGTCACGCGGCGCGCAGGGGCGGCAGGCTGCGGGCCTTCGGGAGCAAGGCCCGCGCGGTGTTCTGCCGGGTCGCTGACGCCCCATTCCTTCATCCAGGCGGGCAGATCGGTGGCGGGGCTGTGGCCCTCTTCCAACAGGAATTCGGAGACATCAAAGCCGATGCCGCCAGCGCCGATCACCGCGACCCGCTGTCCAACAGGCTTTTTGTGGCGCAGTACGTCGATGTAGCTGAGAACATTGTCGCCGTCCTGGCCCGGAATGGCGGGATCGCGCGGGATGACGCCGGTAGCGACAACGATCTCGTCAAACCCGGTCAGATCCTGCACCGCCACCCGGTGCCCCAGTGCGAGGGTGACGCCGGCATCGGCGATCATGGTCCGGTACCAGTCCACCAACCCCCAGAATTCTTCCTTGCCCGGAACCTGCTTCGCCATGTTGAGCTGGCCGCCGATCTCATCGGCCTGGTCGAACAGGGTCACCTTGTGGCCGCGCTGCGCTGCCGTCAGCGCGGTGGCCAGCCCGGCAGGGCCGGCGCCCACAATCGCCACGGTTTTGGCCGCGGCGGCGGGTTCGATCACCAGTTCCGTTTCATGACAGGCGCGCGGGTTGACCAGGCAGGAAGTGAGTTTGCCGCTGAAGGTGTGGTCGAGACAGGCCTGATTGCAGGCGATGCAGGGGGCGATATGGCTGGCCTGGCCGGCTTCGGCCTTGGCGACGAAATCCGCATCCGCCAGCATCGGCCGCGCCATCGACACCATGTCGGCGCAGCCCTCCGCTAGAACCTGTTCGGCCACCTCAGGCGAGTTAATGCGGTTGGAGGTGATGATTGGAATCGAGACCTTGCCCATCAGCTTTTGCGTGACCCAGGCAAAGGCCGCCCGCGGCACCGAGGTGGCGATGGTCGGGATGCGCGCCTCGTGCCAGCCGATGCCGGTGTTGAAGATGGTCGCGCCGGCCTTCTCGATTTCCTGCGCCAGCTGCACGACCTCGTCGTGGGTGGAGCCTTCAGGCACCAGGTCGATCATTGACAGGCGGTAGATGATGATGAATTTGCGGCCCACAGCCTCGCGGGTGCGGCGCACGACCTCGATCGGCAGCCGCATCCGGTTTTCGTAAGAGCCGCCCCAGCGGTCGGTGCGCTTGTTGGTGCGGGTGACCAGGAACTGGTTGAGGAAATAGCCCTCGGACCCCATGATCTCGACCCCGTCGTAGCCTGCTTCCTGCGCGAGGCAAGCGGCGTTCACGATGTCGGCGATCTGCTTTTCGATGCCGTCCTCGTCCAGCTCATGTGGCGGGAAGGGCGAGATCGGCGATTTCACCGGACTGGGGCCGACGCATTTCGGCCCATAGGCATAGCGGCCCGCGTGCAGGATCTGCATGGCGATCCTGCCGCCCGCTTCATGCACCCGGTCCGTGATCACCCGGTGGTTCTCGACGTCCTTGGCGGAGGTCATCATCGAGGCGCCGGGCAGAACTGAACCTTCCAGGTTCGGGCCGATGCCGCCGGTCACCATCAGCGCCACACCGCCGCGGGCACGGGCGGCATAGAATTCCGCCACCCGGTTCCAATCACCGGTTTCCTCCAGCCCGGTGTGCATCGAGCCCATCAGCACCCGGTTCTTCAGCGTGGTAAAGCCCAGGTCCAGCGGGGCAAGCATGTTGGGGTACGCAGTCATCTGAAACTCTCCCTGGCAGTTGCCCCTAGGATCAGGGGCGAAGGGGGGCTTGTCACGTGCAAACGCCGCGTCACCCCCTTGCATGCCCCTGCGGCAAGCGGTCTAAGGTTTAAGCAAAGCATTTCGAGGAGAGCCGGATGACGCCGGAAGAGATTGCCAAGCTGCCCTACCGTCCGAATGTCGGAGTAATGCTGATCAATGGTGAGGGCGCGGTTTTTGTCGGCCAGCGCAAGGACCGCTACAAGGACGCCTGGCAGATGCCGCAGGGCGGAATCGATGCGGGCGAGGACCCGCGTGCAGCTGCCCTGCGCGAGCTGGAGGAAGAAACCGGCGTGGCGGCGGAGCTAGTGGAGATCATTGCGGAATCCGACGGCTGGCTGCCCTATGACCTGCCGTATGACGTGGTGCCGAAGTTCTGGGGCGGCAAGTACCGGGGGCAGGAGCAGAAATGGTATCTGATGCGCTTTCTGGGGACGGATGAACAGGTCAATATCGAGACGGATCATCCGGAATTCTCGGCCTGGTGCTGGCAGCCTGTTGCGCAGCTGGTGGAAAAGATCGTGCCGTTCAAGCGCGAGGTTTATGCGCGGGTGGTGGGTGAGTTCCGGGAGTATTTGTGAGATGGGATTGCCACGGTTTCTATCCGAATGTTTCGGCCCGCCGACAGGCCGGGCAGCGCCTGACCTTCCCCCTGGGAAGGCGCATTGCACCTCCCCAAGGTCAGGCGCCGCCCTTCTCGCTTGTTTCTTGTCCGTTTCCGCAAGCCCCGCCGCCGCTCTCAGCTGCCTGCCCTGGGGACCTGCAGACGCCTATCTGCAGGCCGCGAAATCGGACAGCGTTTACAACATCATCGCGGGCGAGCTGCGGTTTGACGAAAGCCTGTTGCCGCGGTCCCATGCAGACAATCCCAATGACATGCCGCCGCTGACCCGCATTCCGGCGCAGCTTTCGGGCAAGGTGCTGGACGGAGAATATTTTTCCAGCCGTGTCAACGTGCAGGCAGTGCTTGAGGTGGAGTGCCTCGGCCCCTGGTGCGGCGGCATGGCCCCGGGCGCGGACCAGGTGTTCTTTGCTGAACAGCGCGGGCAGGAGCTGGTGATCCGGGCCGGGGCTTGCGGCGGGTTTGTGTTTGCCGACACATCTGAAGTGCGGCGGCAGGTGCTGGAATGCCACCGCGGCGGGGCCTGTGAGCCTGCAATGCCGCGGTGACCCGGGTTACTCCGCCGAAGTTGCGTGCCGTTTGGTGCGCAGGCGCAGCCGGGACTGGCCGAGCCACAGGCTGAATAGGGCCAGCACCGCGCCCAGCATTTGGTTCGGTGTCAGGGTTTCACCCAGCAGGAGCCAACCGAGGATCACCGCTGACAAGGGGCTGAGGACACCCAGCAGCGACACTTGCGAGGGCTCGATCCGGGCCAGTCCGCGGAACCACAGAATATAGGTCAGCGCGCCGCCGATCAGGCTCATATAGGCGAGGCCCGCGATATTGGCGGCGGTGAAAACGGGCAGCTCAGGCACCATCCAGAGTGTAACGGGCAGCAGCAGCAGCCCGCCCGCTGTCAGCTGCCAGGCGGTGAAGGTCAGCGGCGGAACCGGCGGCTGCCACTTGCGGGTCAGCACCACACCTGCGGCCATCGACAGCGCGCCACCAAGCCCGGCCAGCACGCCAATCGTGTCGAGCTTGGCCGCGGGGGTCAGCACCAAAAGGGCCACGCCTGCGATGCTTAGCAGAGCGGCGGCAATAGCGGCGGTTCGGATCTGTGTCTTCAGCACCAGGGATGCCAGGAACACCACGATCAGCGGCTGCACCGCGCCGAGCGTGGCGGCGACGCCGCCGGGCAAGCGGTAGGCGGAGGCAAACAGCAGCACCCAGAACAGCGAGAAATTCAGCGCGCCCAGCACCGCCAGGCGCGGCAGCCAGTCGAGCGGCGGCAGCCGGCGCACCAGCAGCAGCAGCAAGAGCCCTGCAGGCAGCGCCCGCAGCAAGGCCACCACCAGCGGTGAATGGCCGGGCAGCAGAGAGGTCGTCACGATATAGCTGCTGCCCCAGATGGCAGGCGCCAGCGCCGTCAGCAGAAGGGTCCGGATGGGCATGTGTCTCTCCTTGTCTTGATGCCGAGATAATGAATTTTATCTTGACGTCAAGGTATAATCTATTAAACCGGGGATATGGATCATGTGGATTTTATCACCCAGCAATGGGCACGGGAGCGGCCGGACCTTGATGTCACGGCCATGGGCGTAATTGGCCGGGTGGCGCGGCTGTACCTGATGTATCAGCGCGGGATGCAGGCAACTTTTGCAGAGTTTGGGCTGAACGCGGCCAAGTTTGATGTGCTGGCCACGCTGCGCCGCTCAGGCAATCCTTACACCTTGTCGCCGGGCGATTTGCTGAAGGCAACGATGGTGGCCTCGGGCACGATGACCAACAGGATCGACCGGCTGGAAGCGGACGGGCTGGTCAAGCGCGAAGTGAACCCCGAGGATAGCCGCAGCTTTCTGGTGGGTCTGACCAAGGAAGGCCTTGCCCTGATTGACCGCGCGGTAACCGCGCATGTGCAGACGCAGGCGCGGCTGCTGGAGGGGATGGAGGCGCAGGAGGTTGAAACCTTCAAGGCGCTTTTGAGCAAAGCCCAGGCGGCGGCTGACAGCTGACGCCAAGAGGCTGACTAACCTAAGAAAAAGGTGCTGAAGCTGGCGTGTTGCGCAGGCTGGCGCCCTTGCGTCCTGCTGACGGCGGGGCGGGGTGGCGCGGGGCGGCTTTGCCGATCCGCGCCAAAAAAGGGGTGCGGGGTGTGGTTTGTGGCGGGGGTTGTCTCTTTTGTTTTTGGGGGGGGGGGGGGGGGGGGGGGGGGGGTCGTTTTCCCCCCCCCCCCCCACCCCCAACGGGAGACATTGCACCGTCAGGTGCTGCTGCACGGGCGGGAATGCCCGGCCAGAATTATGCCAGCCCGGCTTCCTTGAGCAGGTGCAGAACATTGGTTTCCGGGCGCGGGCCGATATGGCGGATCACTTCGCCTGCACAGATGCAGCCCATCCGCGCGCAGGTTTCCATGCTGCGCCCGGTCGCCATGCCGAACAGGAAGCCGGCGGCGAACTGGTCGCCCGCGCCGGTGGCATCGACGGGTACGATGGCTTCGACCGGGACATCGATGCGCACACCGTCGTTCAGCACGGTGACCCCGTCGCCGGAACGTGTGCAGACCACCAGCGGGCAGATCGCTGCGGTCTTGGCCATTGCTTCTTCCAGGTCGCCGGTTTTGAACAGGGCGCGGATTTCATCCTGGTTGCCGATCACGAAATCCAGCTCTTCGCCGATCAGGTTCAGGAAATCAGCCCGGTGCCGCTCGACGCAGAATGGGTCGGAGATAGAAATGCCAACTTTGCCGCCGCCTTCACGGCAGTCGCGGGCAGCTTCCAGAAAGGCAGTCTTGCCCTTGTCCTTGTCGAACAGGTAGCCCTCCAGAAACATGATCTGCGCATTGCCGGCGACGTCCTGCGGCACGTCGTCCGACGCCAGCTCAGACGAGACGCCCAGATAGGTGTTCATCGACCGCTCGCCGTCGGGAGAGACAAAAATCATCGAGCGCGAGGTTGGCAGTTCGTCATCCGCAACCGGCGGGTTCACAAAGTCAACGCTTTCGTTGTTCATCGCGTCGGCATAGAATTTCCCCAGAGCATCGTCACGGACCCGGCCGATGAAGGCGGCCTGGAGCCCCAGCGCGCCGGCGCCGGCGATGGTATTGGCGACCGAGCCGCCCGGAGTCAGCACCCGGTTGCCCATCGCAGCATAGAGATCCTCGCAGCGGTCGCGCTCGATCAGCTGCATGATGCCTTTTTCGATGCCTTGGTCAGCCAGGAAGCTGTCTTCGCACTGCGCGATCACATCAACAACGGCATTGCCGATGCCGACAAGCTGATAGGTTTTGGTCATATACTGTCCTCCTCGGGGGAAGTTGCGCCGGGCCAGTGTCCGGCGGGCTTGTCTGAATGAAGGGCCCGGCCTGCCATCCCTAAGGGGAAGACCGGATGGGTAGCGCCAGCCGCTGCAATATCGCCGGACGGAATGCCGCTGCCGGTCACAGGTTCTTGTCCTCGAACATACACAGATCGCGAATCAGGCAGCTGCCGCACATCGGCTTGCGCGCCTTGCAGTGATAGCGGCCGTGCAGGATCAGCCAGTGATGGGCGTGCTGCTGGAAATCCGCCGGAATATTGTCTTCGACCGCGCGTTCCACGGCGTCCACATCCTTGCCCGGGGCAATGCCGGAGCGGTTGCCGACCCGGAAAATATGGGTGTCCACCGCCTGCGCTGGCTGTTTCCACCACATGTTGAGGACCACATTGGCGGTTTTGCGGCCCACACCCGGCAGCGATTGCAGGGCTGCGCGGGAATTCGGGACCTCGCCGCCGTAGTTCTCCACCAGGATCTTCGACAGTTTGATCACGTTCTTGGCTTTGTTGCGGTAAAGGCCGATCGTCTTGATATGCTCGATCAGTTGTTCCTCGCCCAGATCCAGCATTTTCTGCGGAGTGTCGGCGATCTTGAACAGCGCGCGGGTGGCCTTGTTCACACCGGCATCAGTTGCCTGCGCCGACAGCGCCACCGCCACCACCAGCGTGTAGGCGTTGACATGCTCCAGTTCGCCCTTGGGTTCGGGCTCAGCTGCCTGGAACCGCGTAAAGATCTCGCGGAGCGTATGATAGTCGAGTTGCTTTGCCATGGCAGCGCTTATGTACAGGTCAGACCTTAAAGAGCAATTGAAATTGCACCTGCTATCTTGCCGGCCCCTGACCCGCTCAGGAATGAAACCCGCAAGTTTCGGGTCGCTTACCAGAGGCGCGCGCCTTACTTTGGTACTAAGTCAGAACGGGTTGGGCCGATGAATATCGAAACGCGGGAAAATACCTATCATTACGGCGTCATGCGCCGGGCGATTGAGTTGATCGACGATGGCGGCGAGGATCTGACGCTGGAGCAGCTGGCCGCCCGCATGGATATGAGCCCGGCACATTTCCAGCGGCTGTTTTCCGCGTGGGTCGGTGTCTCGCCGAAGCGCTACCAGCAGTATCTGCGGCTGGGCCATGCCAAGGCGTTGCTGCGCGAACGGTTCACCACGCTGGAAGCCTCGCATGCGGTGGGGCTCTCGGGCTCCGGCCGGCTGCATGACCTGTTCCTGCGCTGGGAGGCAATGAGCCCCGGCGAATATGCCCGCAAGGGGGATGGCCTGCGGATCTTCTGGGGCTGGTTTGACAGCCCGTTTGGCCTGGCGCTGGTGATGGGCACGGAAAAAGGCATTTGCGGGCTGGGGTTCGCCGCCGAAACCGGGGCGGAACCGGCTATGGCAGATATGCGCGCGCGGTGGCCGCAGGCGGAATTCGTGGAGGATCCTTCAGCCCTGCGCCCGCTGGCTGAGGCGGTTTTTGCGCAAAAAGGCGAGGCCGCGCTGCACATGATCGGCGCGCCCTTGCAGATCAAGGTCTGGGAGGCACTGCTGCGCATCCCGTCCGGCCATGTCACAACCTATTCCGAGCTGGCGCAGGCGATTGGCTCGCCTAAAGCGGTGCGTGCTGTCGGAACGGCAGTGGGGCGCAACCCGGTGAGCTGGCTGATCCCCTGCCACCGTGCCTTGCGCAAGTCCGGGGCCTTGGGCGGATACCATTGGGGGCTGCCGGTCAAACGCGCGATGCTTGCTTATGAGGCGGCACGGGACGAGGAGGCTGCGGCAGATGATATGCGCACTGCCGGCTGAACAGGCGCTGCAGCAGACCGGGGGGGCCTGACGGCTTGGCCGCGTCCCGGTCTGCGTGCCGCTGGCGGGCGGTTTCGCGTTCCGCCTCATAAGGTTTTGGCTGGTCCTGTTGCGTATTCCAGCGGTCCTTGCCCAGGGTGATCATGGAAATCCATTCATAGGTCAGCATGGTGTGTCTCCTTTTCGGAGACCCAGAAAAACAGACCACTGCTGACAGCCTGTTGTCAGCGGATTGTGCTAGGGTGTCAGCAGACTGTCACTGGAGCCTGACCATGCCGCGCACCGGCCGCTTGTTTGAAATCATCCAGATCCTGCGATCCTCCGCAGCCCCGGTACGGGCCGAGGACCTGGCAGAGAAGCTGGAGGTTTCCAAACGCACAATCTACCGCGATATCTCTGCCTTGCAGGCGATGCGCACCCCGGTCGAGGGAGAGGCCGGGATCGGTTATATGCTGCGAAAGGGCTATGACCTGCCGCCGCTGAATTTCGACGAAGAGGAGCTGGAGGCACTGCATGTCGGCCTGGCGATGCTGATCCGCACGGGGGACGGTTCTTTGCAAAAGGCCGCGGAAAGGGTCAGCCACAAGATCAAGGACGTGCATGCTACCGCCGACTGGTTGCAGGTGGCGCCTTGGGGCGCGCCGCTGGATGATCCGGAGCTGGGCTGTGTGTCCAAAGCGCTGCTGCGCAAGGCGGTTCGCGACAGCCGCAAGCTGCGGATCACCTATGTCAGCCCGGAACGCGGCGAGACCAGCCGCATCCTGCGTCCGCTGGCGCTGATCTATCACATTGAATGCACGATGCTGGCCGCCTGGTGCGAGCTGCGCGGCGGTTTCCGCCATTTCCGCACCGACCGGATGTTCGCGGCAGAGATGCTGGACGGCGGGTTCGCCCCGCAAGCCGGCACCCTTCGCAAACTGTGGATGGAGCAGGAAGGCTGGGACTTTGCTTTTGCACCTTGAAGGGGGAGTTCAGGCGGTTTTTGCGCGGTATTTCGCGCATTCAGGGTGATCCTGCCTTGAGATGGCGGCGCGGCATCCCGATATTCGTGCAGAATGCCGGGCGTTGCCCGGGGCTGAGAAAACAGAAGGCAATTTGATGATGCAGATGAAACTCACCACGGCAGGTATTGTTGCCGCAGCACTGGGTCTTGGCGCCTGCACCGATCCGGCTACCATCGGTACGCCGGGCAGCAAAACCCAGAAAGGCGCGGTCCTTGGCGGCATTATCGGCGCTGGCGTCGGCGCCATCGCCAATGACTCGGACCGTGGCCTGGGGGCGGTGACTGGCGCGCTGGTCGGGGCAACTGCCGGCGGGGTGATCGGCAACCAGCTGGACGCGCAGGAGCGCGAGCTGCGCCAGACCCTGGCTAATGACGGCATTACCATCGTCAATACCGGTGACCGGCTGATCCTGTCCTTTCCGAACGATCTGACCTTTGCCACCGACAGTGCCGCAGTGGCGCCGGCCGTGCAGGGCGACCTGCGCCGTGTCGCCGACAGCCTGGTGCGCTATCCCAACAGCACTATCCAGGTGATCGGCCATACCGACAGCGATGGCGATGCCGGCTATAACCAGGGCCTGTCCGAGCGCCGCGCCAATGCGGTGGCCAGTCAGATCCAGGCCGGCGGTGTGCCCTATCACCGCATGCGCATCATCGGCCGCGGCGAGGCGCAGCCGGTGGCCTCGAACCTGACCCCGGAGGGCAAGGCCCGCAACCGGCGGGTTGAGGTGGTGGTGATCCCGCAGGCCGCCTGATCCGGCACTTGACAGCAGAATGTGCAGCCCGTCCCCCGGTGGGGCGGGCTGTTTTGTGCCCGCGGCGGGCACCATGCCGCCGCACATCGCCTGCGCGGCAATCGCTGTTTCCCGGCACGGGCCGCTTCATACATGATGGGCGCAACAGAGATGCAAACAGAAGGAAAACCCCCAATGGCCGACCCCGTATTGATCACCATTTCCGGCTCGCTTCGCCGCGAGGCCACCAACCGCAAGCTGCTGGCAGAGGCGGTCCGGGTGTTCGGGCCTGCGTCGGTCGTTGAGGCGGATCTGAACCTGCCGCTTTACGACGGCGATGCGGAGGTGTCAGAGGGCATCCCGCCTGCAGTCCAAAAGTTGTCAGATCAGATTGCTGCGGCGGATGCGGTGGCGATCTCTACCCCGGAATACAACAAAGGCCCGTCCGGCGTTCTTAAAAACGCGCTCGACTGGGTGAGCCGCACCGAAGGCAACCCCTGGGCGGACAAGCCGGTGGCGGTGATGTCGGCCGCGGCCGGCCGGGCGGGGGGCGAGCAGGCGCAGGCGTTGCTGCGCGGCTTTCTGGTGCCGTTCCAGCCGCGGGTGTTGTCCGGTCCGGGGGTGCATCTGGCAGGGTCCAGCAAGGAGTTCGATGAAGCCGGCCGTCTGATCAGCGCGCAATACGAGGCGGCGCTGACGAAGCTGATGCAGAAATTGCGGGCCGCACTCAGCTGCTGAGGCCTGCCTCGCGCCGTAAGTTGCCCGACGAGGGCAGGTCAGGCGCTTGAGCGCGCCGCGCGGCAGCTGGCGCCGTACTTGACCGGCCAACTGGCGGCTCGGTGCGTGGTTCAGAGGTTGTCTTCTACGCGGAACCCTTCGGGGATGCTGTCCATGCCGTCAAGCAGCAGGTCTGCCATCACATGGGCTGCCTTTGGGGCCATGCCAAAGCCGATCTTGAAACCGCCGTTGGCGATGAAATGGCCGTCACGGCCTGGCCAGGCTCCCAGCATCGGGGCGCGGGATTTGGCGCGGGGGCGCACGCCGGCCCAGCGTTCGATCACTTCGGCACCGTGCAGCACGGGTACCGCAATGCGGGCGCGGTCAACGATATCGTCAAGCTGTGGGTCGGTGGTCTTGCCATCCTCGAATTCGCGCTCGCTGGTGGAGCCGATCGCCAAGGTGCCGTCTGCGTGCGGGATGATATGCAGGCTATCGGCATAAAGCTGCGGCACCGCGCCCTCGTGAAAACGCAGAAGCGCGGCCTGGCCCTTGACGCCGCCGCCCACAGTTTTGCCAAATGCCGCGTTCAGTTCCAACAGACCGGCGTAGCCTTTGGCATGGACCACTTTGCCCTGATCGGGGGCCTCCAACTGCACTTTGATCCCCATGACTGCCAGGGCAGAGACCAGCGCCGCGCAAGCCCGGCGGGGATGCATCCGGGCACTGAGAGTGTCGTGAATGATATAGCCCGTTGCGCTGGGCGGCACCCAAGGCCCCAGGCTGTCCGCCTTGCAGACAGTCCATTCGGCTGCGTCATTCCATAACTCGCGGGCCGTCACTTCGCGCTGCCGGGCAAGCTCCAGCGCGCGCGCGTCATTAATGGGCTGCAGCCGCCCTGTACGGCCATAGCCAGGGGAAACGCCGCCGGTGGCCTCGACCCCGGCCCAGAAACTTCCGGCCATCAGCAGGCTTTCAAGCTGGAACTGTTTCTTGGGGTTCCAGTTCTCCGGCACATGCGGGGCGAGCGCGCCGACCAGGCCGCCGCTGGAGCCGGCACCGGCGCCGAACGGGTCCACAACCTGGACTCTTGCGCCGCGCCGCGCGCATATCCAGGCGATTGACAGGCCGAAAATTCCAGCCCCGCGCACCGTTACATCTGCCATTGCCATTTGAGGATCCTTTCGCCAGTGTCGCGCCGTTCCGGACAACCACTTAGGGGATTATAGCATGGCAGACCAGCAGGCCCGCCTCAGCTGGCGCGATGGCACCGTGCCGGTGTCGGATCAGTTCGATGATCCCTATTTTTCAATCCAGGACGGGCTGGCGGAGACGGAGCATGTGTTTCTGGCCGGCAATGATCTGCCCGCGCGGTTTTCGTCCGGATTCCGTATCGCCGAGCTGGGCTTTGGCACCGGCTTGAACATGCTGGCCGCCTGGCGCGCCTGGGAGGCAGCAGGGCAGGCGGGGCCATTGCGGTTCACCAGTTTCGAGGCCTTTCCAATGGCACCTACCGATATGGCCAAGGCGCTGGAGGCTTTCCCCGCGGTTGCCCCTTGGGCAGAACGGTTTCTAAAGAAATGGCAAGGCAGCGGCACCTGCGATCTGGGCGGCTTGCAACTGGAGGTGATTGCCGGCGACGCGCGCGTGTCGCTGCCGGAGTGGACAGGGCAGGCGGATGCTTGGTTTCTGGACGGGTTCTCTCCGGCCAAGAACCCCGAGTTGTGGGAGGAAGCATTGATGTCTCAGGTTGCGGTGCATACTGCGCCGGGCGGTTCAGCGGCGACCTACACAGCGGCAGGTTTTGTGCGCCGCGGGCTGGAGGCAGCAGGATTTGAGGTAACCCGCATCCCCGGCTACGGGCGCAAGCGGCATATGACAAAGGCAGTGAAGCCATGACACAGGCAGCCCCGGCCCGGGCCCAGATCAACAATGTTCCGCTGGGCATTCTTCTGATGATTGCCGCGACGGTTGTCTTTGCATTGCAGGATGGTATCTCGCGCCATCTGGCGGGCACCTACAACACCTACATGGTGGTGATGGTGCGCTACTGGTTCTTTGCCGCCTTTGTGATGTTCCTGGCGGCGCGCGCACCGGGCGGCATCCGGGCTGCCGCGGGGACCGATCAGCTATGGCTGCAGATATTCCGCGGTGTGCTGCTGGTTGGTGAAATCTGCGTGGCGGTTTACGGCTTCACCGTGCTGGGCCTGATCGAGAGCCAGGCGGTGTTCATCTGTTATCCGCTGCTGGTGGCGGCCCTCAGCGGGCCGGTGCTGGGCGAAAGCGTCGGCTGGCGGCGCTGGGCGGCTATCGGCGTCGGCTTGATCGGCGTGCTGATCATCCTGCAGCCGGGCATGGGCGTGTTCAACCCGGCAGCAATCATCCCGTTTGTCTCGGCGCTGATGTTTGCCGTCTACGGGCTGGTCACCCGCTATGCGGCGCGTCAGGACAGCACCGCCACCAGCTTCTTCTGGACCGGGGTTGCCGGCATGGTTTTCATGACTGCCATTGGCATCTGGTACTGGGAACCGATGAGCCAGACCGACTGGTTCTGGATGGCGCTGTTGTGCGTGTCCGGCGTGACCGGCCATTGGCTGCTGATCAAGTGCTACGAGATGGCCGAGGCCAGCGCCGTGCAGCCTTTTGCCTATTTCCATCTGATCTGGACGGCGATGCTGGGCCTGGCGGTGTTCGGCGAGGTGGTCCGCACCAATGTCGCCATCGGCGCCGGCATCATCATAGCGGCCGGCCTGTTCACCCTATGGCGCGAACGCGTGAAGGGTTGAGCCGCGCAACTCTTGCGAGAACGGGACGGGCAGGGGAGACTTACCCAGCCGCGCCCGGTAGACCGGCAGGCTCTCGGTGACCCGCATCACGTAGTTGCGGGTCTCGTTGAACGGGATGTGCTCGATCCAGTCGATGATGTCCGGGCTGCCGTCGCGCGGATCGCCGTAGCGTTGCATCCAGGCTGTGGGCCGGTGCGGCCCGGCATTGTAGCCTGCCGCCATCATCACCACATTGCCGCGGAATCTGCCGGCCAGCCCGGCCAGGTAATTGGCTCCCAGCTTGGCGTTATAGTCCCATTCTGCGGTCAGGCGGGAGGTCTTGTGGCCGGCCAGAATGCCCAGTTCGGTCGCGACCAGTTCGGCTGTGGCAGGCATCACCTGCATCAGCCCGCGCGCGCCGGCATGGCTGATCACCGCCGGGTCGAACTCGCTTTCGCGCCGGGCGATGGCCAGGGTCATTTCCTCGGCCATCGGTAATTGCCGTTGTGCCACCGGGTGCAAGGGGTAATAGGCCCCTTCCAGCTCCACCCCGCCGCGGGCGGCGCGTTTGGAGATCATCACTGCCAGATGCGGTTCGTTCAGCTCTACCGCCATCTGCCCCAGCTGGCGCGCCTGCACCGGCGGCAGAGTTTCAACCAGATGCGTCAGGAACCGCTCGGCCAGTGCAAGATCACCGGCCTTGAGCAGCAGCAGACCGGCCTCGGTGACCGAGGATTTGGCGAAGGCGGCCTGGCGCCAATCTGGCAAATCAGCCGGTTTTACCAGCGCCGGATCAAACGGGCGGCCCAGCTGTTCGGCCGCCAGCAGCCCATAGAAAGACGTTTGATATTCCGCGCCCCTGGCATAGGCCCCATGCGCCTTGTCCGGCTGACCCATCGCCGCATAGGCGCGGCCCAGCCAATAGCCGCCGCGGCCGATCGAAATCGGGGTTTCGACCGAGGCCAGGAAGCGCTGGAAATGCACCGCCGCCAGCTCCGGGTCGTGCAGCTTTTGCAGCGCGATATAGCCAGCCAGCCATTCGCAGTCGGAATAGCCATACCCGTCTTCGGGCGAGGAGAAATGATAAGCGGCCAGCTGATAGGCGCGTTCGTAGTCCTGGTCCCGCATGACCTGCCGTGCAAAATCGCTGCGGCGGCGCAGCCACTTGGCGGGTTCGCCCAGTTTTTCGGCACTGGTGCTGCGCTCCAGCAGCATCTGAATGGCACCATCCTGCAGCCGCTTGCCGTCACGCCAGGCAAACCGGTCATAGGCAAGGCCAGCGGATCCTTTCAGCCGCTCCGGCACGGCTTCGATCCTGGCATCGACTCCGGGCGCGCGTTCCTGCAGGGCGATGCGTGCCTCCGCCAGTTTGCGTTCTCCATCGGGTACCAGCGCCAGCATCCGTTTGGAGCTGACCAGATGATTGTCCCACAACAGCCGGTCCAGCCGTGCCGTGTGATGCGGTTTCAGCAGTTTGGCGAAATCGCGCAGGAACGCGCTCTGGATGGTGCTGCCCATGGCCTTGGTGCGCCAGGCGAGCACGATTTCCGCCTCGCCGTCACCGCGCCGCCCGGTCGCAATCAGCGCCTTGCCCAGGCTCAGCGCGCCTTCGGCGGTCTGCGGGCGTTCATCCGCATAAAAGGCCAGAATGGTATCGCCGCCGGCTGCGGCAATGGCATCCTCGTTCCGGCGCCGCAGATAGGCGAGGCCGGGCCAATCCCCCCGCCGTTCAAGAAACGCCACCACGTCGCGGGCAGAGCCCAGACCGGCCCGCAGCCGGTGCCATTCGATGATATCGCGGGCGGTGCTATGCCGCTGCCCGGCCTCGCGGACGGCCAGATCCCATTTCTCTGCCCGCATCAGATCCAGGGCGGACCCGAGGCCGCGCGCCAAGGCAGGCGACCCGGGCAGGGCCGCCGAGATAAGCAGAATAAGGGCCAGGATGCGTGTCATCTCTTGCATTTTCCAGCAGTCCGGGGATAGAGGCTTGAACGTTACTCATTGGCGTGCCGGTAGCAACTTAAATCCCCGGCATTCTATATCTTGACGGCGGCGGATTGCCGCCTGCACCTGCAGCAAAGGGAGCGTGCCCATGTTCAAAGGCTCTATGCCAGCACTCGTCACCCCGTTTTCGAACGGCGAGCTGGATCTGGATGCGCTCAAACGCTTGGTGGAATGGCAGATTGCCGAAGGTTCCACTGGCCTGGTGCCGGTCGGCACCACCGGCGAAAGCCCGACGCTCAGCCATGAGGAACACGAGCTGGTCATCGCGGAAACGGTCAAGGCGGCAGCCGGCCGGGTGCCGGTGATTGCCGGTGCGGGCTCCAATAACACCGTCGAGATGATTCGTTTTGTCGAGTATGCCAAGAAGGTCGGTGCCGATGCGGCGCTGGTTGTGACCCCCTATTACAACAAACCGACTCAGCGCGGGATGCTGCAGCATTTTATTGCAGCCCATGACTGCGCGGATCTGCCGATCATCATCTACAACATCCCGGGCCGCTCGGTGGTCGACATGACCCCGGCCACCATGGGCGAGCTGGCCAAGCTGCCGCGCATTGTCGGTGTCAAGGATGCCACCGGCGATCTGGCCCGTGTCAGCCAGCAGCGTGCCTCCTGCGGTGCGGACTTCCTGCAGCTGTCCGGTGAAGACGCCACTGCGCTGGGTTTCAACGCCCATGGCGGGGTTGGCTGCATCTCGGTAACAGCCAACGTGGCACCGAAGCTTTGCGCCGAATTCCAGGCCGCGACCCTCGCAGGCGATTATGCTTCGGCGCTCGCCTATCAGGATAAACTGATGCCGCTGCATGAGGCAATCTTCATCGAGCCGGGCCTGGCCGGTGCCAAGTATGGCCTGTCGAAACTCGGCATGTGCAGTGAAGAGGTCCGCTCGCCGCTGACGACGCTGGAAGACAGCACCAAGGCTGCCATCGACGCCGCCATGGGGCACGCCGGCCTGCTGTAAGCCTCAAAACACTTTTGCAAGTTCTAGGGCGGCCTCCGATGGAGTGCCGTCCTGTTTGCTACATTCTGGCCTTCAATGCTCCGGGGTGAATTGCCCCTTAGGGCAAGAGGGGCTGGCCCCTCCCGGCCCGTTTCCATCCAGTGCGCCCGCCAGATGCCGCGTCTTGTCGGGATTGCGGGTCACGTACACGCGAGCAATCCGGCCCTCCCTGATTTCCAGGGATGTGGCCTGCAGGATTCCGTCCTTTGCCCGATGCAGGATGGCAGGCAGGCCGTTTAACTGGCAAAGCCGCCAGCGGTCAGGAGTAGCCTGATCGAACTTGCGAGCAATGCCCTCAATAAGGCGCAGCACCTTCTCCCGACCGTAGATCGGGTTGAGCGCGGCCATGGCCTTGCCGCCGCCATCAGAGATCAGCTGAACGTCCTGCGTCAGCATCCGGGTTAAGGAGGCCATGTCCCCGGTGCGGGAGGCGCGGAAGAAGGCCTCGGCCAGTTCCTGGCCCTGTTCCGGTCGTTCCGGTTCCTTTGGCGGCAGCTGCTGCACCTTGCGCCGCGCCCGTGCGGCCAATTGACGGCAGGCCTCGGGGGAGCGGTTCAGGGCGGCGGCGATGTCTTCATAGGCGCCCTCAAAAATGTCGTGCAGCAAGAATGCTGCACGTTCCAGCGGCGACAAAAGTTCCAGTGCCAGCAGCAGGGCAACGGTGACATCGTGATCCAAAAGCTCGGTCGCGTCTTCTGTCAGAATGGGTTCGGGCAGCCATTCGCCGGGGTAGGATTCGCGCCGGACGCGAGCTGATTTCAGCTGGTCCAGGCACAGACGGGTGGTGATCCGCATCAGATAGCCGACCGGATCCTGCACCTGTGCAGGCGCGGCTGCCTGCCAGCGCAGATAGGCGTCCTGCAGGATGTCCTCGGCGTCGCTTACGCTGCCCAGCATCCGGTAAGCGGCCGCGAACAATCGCGGCCGCGCCTTCAGAAACGCATCGGCGTCATCTGATTTTGGGTTTGCAATCACGCGGCACTTGCCTCCTGCGCGGCAGGATGCGGGGTGCGGAATCCGATTGCAATCCGGTTCCAGGCGTTGATGGTCGAGATCACCAATGTCAGTGCCGCTTGTTCCCGCGGGGAAAACTGCTGTGCGATCAAATCAAAATCCGAGTCCGGCGCGGCGGTGGCCTCAATCCTGGTGAGAGCCTCTGTCCAGGCCAGCGCGGCCTGTTCCCGTGCGGAATAGAGCGAGGACTCCCGCCAGGCATTCAGGAGATGCATCCGGTCTTCGCTCTCACCCTTCGCGCGCATTTCATGCGTGTGCATGTGAATGCAGTACGCACAGCCGTTGATTTGCGAGGACCGAAGTTTCACCAATTCAATCAGGCTGTGTTCCAGCCCGCTGTCTTTGAGCGTGGCTTCCAGGGCCAGCATCGGCTGAAACAAGTCCGGGGCAGTGGCGAAGTAGTCGAGGCGCTGGGTCATCTTTCTGTTCCTTTACAGATGGCTTCAGAAACAGGACGAGGCAGCAGGGGTGTTTGTGACATGGCGTTGGAAAAAGACCCAAAATAAACCGGGGCGCCGCAATGGGCACCTCGGAACTTGTCAGCGTTTACCGTAGTAAAGGCCGACAACATGTTCGGCCTGTGCAAAGAACAGCCAGCGCGATGCGGCGGTGCCTGCGATGTGCGAAAGGACCGCAAGGGCTGCAAAAAGATGTTTGATCACAACGCCCTGAACCGGGGTCAGGATCAGCAGCAGCGGCAGGGCAAACCCCAGCACAAACGCAATCATCCGCAGCTTTTGGGCGTGTTTGCGGCCCACAACATGCACAAATTCGCGCAACAGGTAGTTCGACCCGGTATGCGGTGGTTCAAAGGCACGTACCGCGCTGCGATCACCTAGGCCGGTGGCGGTGCCGATGTCGGTGCCGGAGGCCTCCAACGCGCGGTCGCCCTTGGCCCAATAGGCCAACTGCACAACACCTGCGATGGCCAGCAGCCAGGGCGCCACAGCCTCGGCCCCGGCCAGCAGAGCGCCGCCTGCCAGGCTGAAGGACAGGAACATCGCCGGGGTCAGCTCCATATTCCAGCGCGGGATGGTTTTAAGCTGGGTGTAGATCATCGAGGTGGTGAAGACGGTTGCAAGGCTGAGAGCGGCGCCGATCCAGCCCAGCAACGTCCAGTGGCTGTCCATGAACACGGCGCCAAACGCATAAAGACCCATCACATTCAGGGCGCCAACGGCGCAGACGCCCTCGCGGCTAAGCCAGCTGGTCTTCCACTGAGAGAAAGCGCGCCAGGCGCGTTCCGGGCGGCCCAGGTGAAAGGTCGAGGCCAGAAGGCCGCCGCAGGCCAGGCCAAAGGCAATGGCATAGAAGGCAAAGGCAATGGTGCCGCTCACCGCGGGCTGGCCGAGGCCGAGGAATGTCAGCAGGCCAAAGCCAAGACCCGACAGGGTGGTGAAGATGATGACGGATGGTGCAGGATGCATCAGTTCGCCCCCCCTGATGATTGGCCTGATGATTGGCCTGACGATTGGCTTGGAATTTTGTCGAGTGCCTTGTCGAGCCAGGCCAGGAAACCCAGGGGTTCTTCAGCGACCGGCACCAGTAGCGGGGCGAGGATGTCGATCTCGTCTTCAATCGTGTCCTTGGGCCGGGGCGGCAGGTATTTGTTCACTGGCTTGGTGCCCATCTCCGGCATCAGGTCGATGCCGCCGCGCTCCGCCACCAGCTTGGAGACATCGCTGTCCGGGTCGCCCAGATCACCGAAATGGCGCGCGCCCGCCGGACAGGTCCGCACGCAGGACGGGACGCGGTCCACCTCCGGCAGGTTTTCGTTATAAATCCGGTCCACACAGAGCGTGCATTTCTTCATCACGCCTGCTGCCAGGTCCAGCTCGCGTGCACCGTAAGGGCAGGACCAGGCACACAAGCCGCAACCGATGCAGTGATCCTCGTTCACCAGCACGATGCCGTCCTCGACCCGTTTGTAGCTTGCGCCGGTCGGGCAGACGGTGACGCAGGGCGCGTCCTCGCAGTGCAGGCAGGACTTGGGGAAATGGATCAGCTGCGCCGCCGGGTCCGGTTGGCTGCTGCAGGGTGTTGGCTTCACCTCATAGGAATGCACCCGGTTCAGGAAAGTGCCCGAAGGGTCGCTGCCATAAGGATCCTGGTCCGACAGGGGGGCACCATAGTTTTCGGTGTTCCAGCCTTTGCAGGAAATCACACAGGCATGGCAGCCGACGCAGGTGTCCAGGTCGATGACCAGACCCATCTTGCGGTCGGTCTTGGCGGGAAGCTCAGTCATTGCGTACTCCGTCTGCGGCTTGCGGAGCCAGGAAAATTCGAATTTTCCTGGCAATTTTCTTCGAAGAAAATTGCGCCCGTCATTTGCCTACTTTCCACTTCAGTTCTTTCGGGCCAGTACCAACGGGCGACTCCTGAGCGGGGAAGGCCGGCTGGCTTTCCTGCAGGTCTGCCGGGGCGGCGGCTTTTTCGATTTTGACTTTCAGATCGAACCAGGCCGCCTGGCCGGTGATCGGATCCGAGTTGGCCCACCGCATACCGTCTCCCTTGGGCGGCAAGAGCTCGTGGATCAGGTGATTGAGCAGGAAGCCTTTGGTGGCCTCTGGCGCGTCTACTTCCAGCGCCCAGGCGCCCTTGCGCTTGCCGATCGCGTTCCAGGTCCAGACGGTATTTTCATTGAGCGCTGCCATTTCCATCACCGGCACAGTGATTTCACCATGCGGAGAGGAGACCTTGGCCCAGTCGCCGTCCTGCAGCCCGTTCTCTTGCATCAGCTTGGTCGGAACATACAGCGGGTTGCGGCCGTGCAGCTGGCGCAGCCAGGCGTTCTGAGTGCCCCAGGAGTGATACATCGCCATCGGGCGCTGGGTCAGCGCGTTGACGGTGAAGCCCTCGTTGCCCTGCTGGTCAGTCTCGTACCAGATCGGCAGCGGGTCCATCACGTTTTTTACCCGCTGGCGCAGATGCTCCGGCGGCTGGCGGTCGCCATGGCCTTCGGCGGCCAGCTGGAACTTGCGCATCGGCTCCACATACAGCTGGAACAGATAGGGCTGCGGGCTGTCATAGATCCCCATGCCCACCGCCCAGTCCTGATAGGCGGTGTTCCAGGGTTTGTAATATCCTGCCTCCTCGGGGATGTGGGCCACATGGAAGCCGCCGTTTTTGATGTACTGTTTCAGCTGCTCGGGGTTCACTTCGCCGCGGCCGGTTTTGCTGCCGTCTTCACCGCGGAAACCGGACAGCGGGCCGATGCCCGGTTTGCGCTCATGGTTGACGATATAGTCGGCGTAATCCTTCCATTTGGCAGTGCGGTCCTCGTTGGTGAAGTTCGGCAGCTTCATCCGGTTGGCGAGCTGGATCAGCACTGTCTGGAAGCCGCGCACGTCGCGGTCCGGCTCAATCACCGGCCAGCGGATCGCATCCGCCGCCGCATCCGCCTCGCAGATCGGACGGTCCAAGAGAGAGATGCAGTCGTGGCGCTCCAGATAGGTGGTGTCCGGCAGGATCAGGTCGGCAAAGGCCACCATCTCCGACGAATAGGCGTCCGAATAGATGATATGCGGGATCTTGTAAGCGCCGTTCTCATCCTTGTCGGTCAGCATCTCCATCACACCTTTGGTGTTCATGGAGGAGTTCCACGACATGTTGGCCATATACATGAACAGCGTGTCGATCTTGTAAGGGTCGCCCGCATGCGCGTTGGAGATCACCATATGCATGAGACCATGCGCTGACATCGGGTTTTCCCAGGTGAACGCCTTGTCGATCCGAGCCGGGCTGCCGTCCCCTTTCAGCGCCAGGTGCTCGGGGCCGCGCACAAATCCCAGGTGCGGGCCGTCAAGCGGGGTGTCGGGGCTTGCCTTGCAATGCGGGGTCGGGTGTGCCTCGACTGGCTTGGGGTAGGGCGGCTTGAAGCGGAAGCCGCCAGGGACTTCGACGGTGCCCAGCAGGATCTGCAGCACATGCAGCGCACGGCAGGTCTGAAAGCCGTTGGCATGCGCCGACACACCGCGCATCGAGTGCATCGAGACCGGGCGGCCGGTCATCTTGCTGTGCTTTTCACCGCGGAAGTCGGTCCATTCGACGTTTAGCTCAAAGGCCTCGTCAAAGGCGACGCGGGCCAGCTCGCCGGCAATGGCGCGGATCCGCCTGGCCGGGATACCGCATTTGTCTGCGATGGCTTCGGGCGCGTATTCATCGGCCAGATAGCGCTCCGCCATCTGGTGGAATACCGGGCGGTGGGTGACGCCGTCTTTCTCATAGACCGCCGAAAGGTCGGGCCGCACACCGGGCTGGTCGAACGGGGTCAGCTTGCCGGTGGTGCGGTCGATGACCAGCATCTTGCCGTCCTCATCGCGCAGGAACAGGCCGTTGTCCGGTCCTTCGGAGGCGTTCACCAGCACTGGCGCGTTGGTGTAGCGGCTGAGGTAATCGAGGTCGATCTTGCCGGCCTTCATCAGCACATGGATCAACGACAGAATGAACAGCCCGTCGGTGCCCGGTGTGATGCCGACCCAGTCATCCGCAATTGCATTATAGCCGGATCGGATCGGGTTCACGCCGATCACCCGGGCGCCGCGCTTCTTGATCTTGCCCAGACCCATCTTGATCGGGTTAGAGTCATGGTCCTCGGCCACGCCGAACAGCATGAACAGCTTGGTATGGTCCCAGTCGGGCTGGCCGAATTCCCAAAACGCGCCGCCCATGGTGTAGATGCCCGCCGTCGCCATGTTGACCGAGCAAAACCCGCCGTGCGCGGCGTAGTTCGGGGTTCCGAAGCTTTGCGCCCAGAAGCTGGTGAAGCTTTGCGACTGGTCGCGGCCGGTGAAAAACGCCAGCTGTTCGGGGGCCTCGTGGCGGACCGGCTCCAGCCAGCCCACAGCAATCGCCAGCGCCTCGTCCCAGGAGATTTCCTTGTACTGCCCCGAGCCGCGCGGGCCGGTGCGGATCATCGGCGCCTTCAGCCGCGACGGCGCGTTGACCTGCATGATGCCGGCCGACCCTTTGGCGCAGAGCACACCCTTGTTCACCGGGTGGTCACGATTGCCCTCGATATAGGCAACCTTGCCGTCTTTCATATGCACATTGATGCCGCAGCGGCAGGCGCACATGTAACAGGTGGTCTGCCGGATCTCGTCCGAGACCTTGGGCGACGTGTTCAGGATTGGCTGCTGATGGGTCATGGGCGGGTCCAGTTGCGGTTCGGGGCAGTTTTTTGGATAGTGAGGACTTTGTTCCGTATTTTCACCGGATATGATAATTATTTTTCATTTTACCTGCAGTTTTGCCTGTGTATGCAAAGCGATCTGGCGTTCTTCGTCGGCCGGGATGACATGAACTGCACTGTCCGGCAGGCCGGTCCAGGCCAGCCGCCGGAGGATTTTGCCGCGGACAGGGGCAGAGTGCGCACCGATGCCGCCGGTAAAGGCGATGGCGTCGATGCCTTCCATTGCTGCGATCATTGAGCCTGCATGGCGCGCGGCCCAATAGCAGAAATGATCGATTGCAAAACTGGCTGCTTTAGTTCCAGCATCCTGCAGCGCGCGCATGTCGGGGCTGAGGCCGGACAGGCCCAGCAGGCCGGAGCGGTGCAGAAGATCTTTGCGCACTGCGGTGATGCTGGTCTGTTCGGCGCGGTCGAGCACCGCACCGGCATCAATGCCGCCCGCACGGGTGCCCATCGTCAGCCCTTCCAGCGGGGAATAGCCCATGGTGGTGGCCACGCTTTGTCCATCGGCAATAGCGCAAAGGCTGGCACCGTTGCCCAGGTGGCAGGCGAGAAGCCGCCGTGGCAGCGCCTCAGAGCCTGTTTCACGAAGGCATCGCACCAGCGCTTCGTAGCTCAGCCCGTGAAACCCGTAGCGGCGGATGCCGCTGCGCCGCCAGTCTTCGGGTACGGCATACCGTATAGCCACATCCGGATTTCCGGCGTGAAAGGCGGTGTCAAAACAGGCGACTTGCGGGGTGCCGGGCATCAGGTCTGACAGGGTGCGGATCGCCGAGGCATGATGCGGGTTGTGCAGCGGCGCCAGATGGCTGCACTGGTCGATTTCCGCCAGGATCTGCGGTGTCACCAGTGCCGGGCGGGTCAGTGCCGCCCCGCCATGCACGACGCGGTGCCCGGCAGCAGCAAAGCTGGAAGTACCAAGCCCCTGTGAATCAAGGCGGCTCATCAGCAGTTCAAAAGCCCTCGCATGATCTGTCAGGCTGGCAGCAGCCGTCTCATCTCCCACCCGCAGCATGCCGGAGCCGCCGATGCCGGAGGCCTCGGCTGTCAGCAGCGCATTCAGCGTTTCACCGAATACTGCCAGCTTGATGGATGAGGAACCGGCATTGACGACGAGAATGTTTTGCATGGTGAGTTTCTTTCAGACCGCAAGCTTGGCGATATTGATCAGCGAAAAGGCAGTTAGCATCAGCACCACCGCACGGCGGAACAGCCTGTGCGGGACCGCCTTGAAACTGCGGGACCCGGCCCAGATGCCGAGGCCCAGAATGGGAAAGGCCAGCAGGATGCCGGTCAGCGTTTGCGGACCCACCAATCCATTTGCGGCCATCACCGGCAGCGCCATCAGGTCGATACCGGTCAGAAACACGATCATCGTGGCGCGGAATACTGCAGGCGGAACCGGCTGTGCCGTCAGGAAGGCTGCGACAGGCAGGCCGCCGACACCGGCGCTGTTGGCGATGCCCGCAATGGCACCGACGCCTACAGTTCCGTTGCGCCCGACCGGGCGTTCCAGCTGCCAGCCGCTCAGCAGAACCAGGCTCACGGCCAGGATCAGGCATGAGATCGCCAGCCTCGCCTCATACTCTCCCAGCCGGGCCATGATGGCGATGGCGGGAACCGTGGCAACCGCGGCACCTGCCAGCAGGGCAAAGGCGCGGCGCCAGTCGATATGCGGGCGGATGCCGTGCGCCTGAAAGGCAGTCATGACGATTTCGCAGGAAAACACTACCGGAATCAGCGGCAGCGGATTGGTGGTTAGCGCGGCCAGAATGATGAAGATCGCAGAAAACCCGAAGCCGGAAAAGCCGCGGATCAAGGCCGCCGCGAATAACGCGGCGGCCAAATAGGCTCCCTGGCCCATTGAAAGGTCAAAGGGCAGGGGCATCAGGTTCAGACCTGCTGCGGACGCATGTCGTTTTTGCTGATTCCAGCAACGGCGACAGGTTTCTTCATTGCGTCACGGCGGAAGGGCTCACCCAGTTCCTGGTTGATCATCGCTTCGATCAGGGTGGTAATGCCTTTCTTCTGATCTTCACAGGCATGGCGCAGCGCCTCGGTCAGCTCGTCCATGGTGCGGGCTACAACGCCTTTCAGGCCGCAGGCGTTGGCGATACCGGCATATGACACTTGAGTGTCCAGCTCGGTGCCGACGAAGTTGTCGTCGAACCATAAGGTGGAGTTGCGCTTTTCCGCGCCCCACTGGTAGTTGCGGAACACAACCTGGGTCACTGCGGGCCATTCTTCGCGGCCGATTGCGGTCAGTTCGGTCACTGCGATACCAAAGGCGCCGTCGCCGGAAAAGCCGACAACCGGAACGTCCGGGCAGCCGATTTTCGCGCCGACTACCGCCGGCAGGCCGTAACCGCAGGGGCCGAATAGGCCGGGGGCCAGGTATTTGCGGCCGTCCTCGAACGACGGGTAGGCGTTGCCGATGGCGCAGTTGTTGCCGATGTCCGAGGAGATGATCGCATCTTTCGGCAGGCCGGCCTGGATCGCACGCCATGCGCGGCGCGGCGACAGCCAGTCAGGCTTGGCAGCGCGGGCACGTTCGTTCCAGGTGGTGCCGGGATCGTCCTGCTCGCTGTCCATCGAGGACAGTTCCTGGGCCCAGGCAGATTTGGTGTGCGAGATCAGGGCTTTGCGCTCTTCGCGGCCTGCGTCGCCTGCGGTGTCCGCCAGTTGTCCGAGGATGGTGTTTGCAACCGATTTTGCATCGCCGACGATGCCCACGGTGACTTTCTTGGTCAGACCGATGCGGTCCGGGTTGATGTCAACCTGGATGATTTTCGCGTCGGTCGGCCAGTAGTCGATACCGTAGCCGGGCAGGGTCGAGAACGGGTTCAGGCGGGTACCGAGGGCCAGCACAACGTCCGCTTTGGAGATCAGCTCCATACCGGCCTTGGAACCGTTGTAGCCCAGCGGGCCTGCAAACAGCGGGTGCGAGCCGGGGAAGGCGTCGTTGTGCTGGTAGCCAACACAAACCGGGGCGTCGAGACGCTCGGCCAGGGCCATGGACGCGGGGATTGCCCCGCCGATGACAACGCCGGCACCGTTCAGGATGACCGGGAATTTTGCGTTCGACAGCAGTTCAGCCGCCTGGCTCACCGCCTCTGCGCCGCCGGCGGGCAGTTCAAAGTCGACAATTGCGGGCAGGTCGATGTCGATCACTTGGGTGAAGTAATCGCGCGGCACGTTGATCTGGGCCGGAGCAGAGTTGCGCTTGGCCTGCATGATCACGCGGTTCAGGACTTCGGCCATGCGGGACGGGTCTCGCACTTCTTCCTGATAGCAGACGCAGTCGGCAAACATGCGCATCTGCTCCATTTCCTGGAAGCCGCCCTGACCCATGGTCTTGTTCGCGGCCTGCGGGGTGACCAGCAGCAGCGGGGTGTGGTTCCAATAGGCGGTTTTCACAGCAGTGACGAAGTTGGTGATGCCGGGACCGTTCTGGGCAATCATCATCGACATCTTGCCGGTGGCGCGGGTGTAGCCGTCCGCCATCATGCCGCCCGAGCCTTCGTGGGCGCAGTCCCAGAAGGTGATGCCTGCCGGCTCGAAGATATCGGAAATCGGCATCATGGCCGAGCCGATGATGCCAAAGGCGTGTTCGATGCCGTGCATTTGCAGGGTTTTGACGAAGGCTTCTTCGGTGGTCATTTTCATGGCGGGTTCTCCTGGGTGAGACGCGGAATTCCCCCGTGCGCAGTGCCGGGAATTGTCTCTGGTTTAGGGGGAGGCGGGAGGCCGGGTTAGGGCCAGTTATCAAACCCGGATAGGTCCAAAACTGGATCTATGAAAACAACCGGGCAGTATTTTCACATTCGCTTCAGCCGGTCACGCGATACGGGCACAGGAATGCAGACGTGAAGGCAAATGATACGCTTGGTATCATTTGCCGCGCAGTCCGCTGCAACATCCTGGCTTCAGTCCTGCTTCAGCGCCTTGGCAATCAACGCCAGGCCGGACTCGATCCTTGTGGCGGGAATCGAGGAATAGCCGAGCCGGTAATAATTCTTCTGGCGGTGCTCGGCGCAAAAGAACGGTGCACCGGGCTCGATGATGACGCTTTTCTCTTTCAGCTGTTCCGCAACCGCAGTGGCATCCACGCCGTCCGGAGCCCGCATCCACAGAGCCGAGCCGCCGAAACTGCCGACGCCGGCGATGGTGAGGCCGTGTTTGCGGATGGCATCCTCGATCACGGCGCGGCGGTCATGCAGCACCTTGGCGGTACGGCGGATCTGGGCATCGTAGTGTCCCAGCGACAGGAAATAGGCGACTGTGCGCTGGACATGGCCCGGCGGGTGCCGCAGCACGCTGGCGCGCAGCGCCCTGGCCTGGCGGATAAACGGTTCCGAACCGACCAGATACCCCAGCCGCAGTCCGGGAAACAGCGATTTTGAGAAACTGCCTGCGTAGATCACACGCCCCTCGGTATCGAGCGATTTAAGAGATGGCGAGGGCGCACCGAGAAATGACATTTCGAATTCATAGTCATCCTCGACGATGACCGCATCGATTTCATTGGCCCGCCTTAGCAGTTGTTTGCGCCGCTCCATCGGCATAGTGAAGGTCGTCGGGCTTTGGTGGCTGGGGGTGCAAAAGATCACATCGGTGTCTTCCGAAATCTGTTCTGGCGGCAGACCGCCCTCATCGACTGGAATGCAGTCCACCTGGCAGCGGGTCTGCACCACCTGGTCGCGCAGAGTATAATAGGCCGGATCCTCCACCGCCGCCCGCCGCCTTCGGTTCAACACTAGCTGGCAGGTGATCCACAGAGCATTCTGGGCACCCAGCGTGATCAGGATTTCCTCCGGCCGGGCAGTGATCCCGCGGCGCGGCAGCGTGTGGCGGGCGATGTATTCGATCAGCAGCGGATCATCCTGGTCGAAGTAATCATTCGCCAGTGCGGCAAACTCCTTTTGCCCCAGCGCCCGCAGCGCGCACAGCCGCCAATTGGCATGGTCAAACAAAGAGGCATCGGCCTGCCCGTAGATGAACGGATAGCGGTACTCGCGCCAGTCCTGGGGTTTTCGAGGGGTGTCGCCGCCGGTAAAGTTGCGCGCCAGAACTTTGCCCCAATCCATCGCATCGCCGGACTTCTGCTGCGGCGTGTAAGAAGGCGGCACCGGCGCGTTGTCGGAAACAAAATAGCCGGACCGTCCGCGCGAGGTGAGGTAGTCATTGGCCAGCAGTTCGGTATAGGCCAGCGTCACGGTAATCCTGCTGATCCCCAGATGCGCCGCCAGTTTGCGCGATGAGGGCAGTTTTTCCCCGACTCTGAAGCGGCCGGACAAAATACCCTCGGCAATCATTTCCTGGATCTGCGCCTGCAGTGTGCCCTGGGCGCCCGGGTTGAGGAAAAAGGTGTCGACGGAAATGGCCATGCGCGCCACATTAGGGTGGACTTAAAGGCGGTGCAATCTGGACTTAGGGCCAGTTTCGGAAAATCTGCGGCTTGCTTTGGTTTGGCACCCAGTCTGGCAGCAGTTTAACCCGTTTCTTGCGGTTTCAAACAAGGCGCAACGGCAGGCGCAAGAAACGGGTCGCCCTTGGTCCTTCCAGTTTTCTAGTCGTGTCCGCATAGCCATTAAGGAGATGATCATGGAACTGAAAAACAAGACACTCATCATTACCGGCGCCAGCAGCGGTATTGGCGCCGCTGCAGCGCTGCTGTTTGCGGCAGAGGGGGCCAATGTCGTGCTGGGCGCCCGGCGGCAGGCTGAACTGCAGACCCTAGCCGGGCAGATCAATCAAAGCGGCGGCAAAGCGGCCAGTCTTGCCGGTGATGTCACCAGCGAAACTTATTCGGCTAATCTGGTGGCGCTTGCCATGGAAGAATTCGGCGGGCTGGACGGGGCATTCAACAACGCGGGCATCATGGGCGGCATGGGGCCGGTGGAGCAGATGGACGCCGCCAGTTGGAACGCGGTGATTGCTGCCAACCTGACCGGTGCATTTTTCTCGGCCAAGGCGCAGATTCCGGTGCTGAGGGCGCGGGGCAGCGGATCGATAGTCTTTACCGGATCCTTTGTCGGCGTCAGCAACGGCGGCATGCCCGGCATGGGGGCTTATGCCGCGTCAAAGGCCGGGTTGATCGGCCTGGTCCAGTCGCTGGCCTCTGATTATGCGGCAGAAGGCATCCGGGTGAATGCCCTGCTGCCGGGCGGAACCAAGACCGCGATGGCCGGTGATGATCCGGAGGCGCACAGCTTTATCGCCGGGCTGCACCCGATGAAGCGGATGGCCGCCCCGTCTGAAATTGCCCAAGCCGCGGTGTTCCTGTTGTCGGACCGGTCCAGCTTTGTGACTGGAACGCCAATGGCTGTTGACGGAGGGGTTGCCGTGCGGCTGGTTTAAGTTCCGGGTCACCGGTCTTTGGCCCGAAAACGAAAGAGCGCCCCGGGTATTCCGGGGCGCAGTTGATCGTCCGGCAGGGAGAGATGTCAGCCGAATACTTTGGTCAGAGTCTTGTCGACCGCATCGCAGATCTGGTCGATGTCTTCTGCGGTGGCGATCAGCGCCGGGCTGAAACACAGGGTGTTGTTGCGGCCCGGCAGAGACCGGTTGGTGACACCGATGATCACGCCCTGCGCGCCGCATTCCGCGACAACCTGCTGGGCCAGTTTCTCGTCCACCGGCTCCTTGGTGTCGCGGTCCTGCACCAGCTCGGCGCCCAGGAACAGGCCCTTGCCGCGCACATCGCCAATGACGGTGTGCTTTTCCTGCAATGCGCGCAGGTTGTTCAGCATCCGCTCGCCCATGGCGTTGCAGTTGTCCAACAGGTTCTCGTTTTCGATGATGCGCATGTTTTCCAGCGCCGCCGCGGGGCCCGCGGTGCAGCCGCCGAAGGTAGAGATGTCGCGGAAGTAGTTCAGCGGATCGCCGGCGTCGTCCTTGAACATGTTGAACACCTCCTCGGTGGTCACCATGCAGGCAATCGCCGCATAGCCGGAGGCGACGCCTTTGGCCATGGTTACAAAGTCCGGTTTGATACCGTACTGCTGGTAGCCGAACCATTTGCCGGTCCGGCCGACGCCGCAGACCACTTCGTCGATGTGCAGCAGCACGTCGTGCTTCTTGCAGATCTCCTGCACCCGCTCCCAGTAGCCCTCCGGCGCCTCGATCACGCCGCCGCCTGCGGTCACCGGCTCCAGGCACAGGGCGCCGACTGTTTCCGGGCCTTCGCGCAGGATCACTTCCTCGATCGCGTCTGCTGCGGCAATGCCGAATTCACGGCCGGACAGGTGCTCCAGGCCCAGCTCATGCTTGCGGTATTCCATGCAGTGGGGGACGCGGACAAAGTCTGGCGCAAACGGGCCGTACTGCGCATTGCGCTCGTCCTGGCCGCCTGCCGACATGGCCGCCAGGGTGGAGCCGTGATAGTCACGGTCGCGGTACAGGATCTTGGTTTTCTTGCCGCCGTATTTCTTGTGGGCGATCTGGCGGATCATCTTAAAGGCCTTCTCGTTGGCCTCGGACCCGGAGTTGGTGTAATAGACGCGGGTCATGCCCGGCATCTTCTCAATCAGCTTTTCAGCAAACAGCGCACCGGGGATGGAGCCGGCGGAGTTGGCGAAATAGCAGATCTTCATCATCTGGTCGTAGACGGCTTTGCAAACGCTTTCGCGGCCATAGCCGACGTTGACGGTCCACACGCCGCCAGATACCGCATCCAGGAACTCCTTGCCGTTCTGATCCCAGACGCGCATGCCCTTGCCCTCGACAATGATGCGAGGGTCAGTGGTTTCCAGCACCTTGTGCTGGAACAGGTGATGCCACATGTGGGCCTTGTCGGCCTCGACCACACGGGAGAGATCGTTTTCGTTGAACGTGCCGTCCATGACATGTCCTTTCGGCGTTAGAAGTGAAACAGGCTGCCCGGAACCCTACAGGGCTTCTGAGGCGTATCATGTACCAGAAACGTCAGTTTCCGGGAATTCGTTAGGTCCAGAGCGTCAGCTTTCTTAGGTCCAGAAATGCCTGGCTTAAGCGGTTCATTGGCGGGGCGTCGGGCACCGGAACGCCTGGAACAAATGTTCTGAGCTTTCCGGCTTGAGAGCGGGTGTCCCGAAAGGCCAAGCTGCAGGCATCCTGAGAGCGTGTCGAGGCAGGGCAGGCCGCAAAGGAGGGGACCGGTGGCAGAATACAGATTGATGGTGGCCCCGAACGGCGCCCGGCGCGGGCGCGGTGACCACCCGCAGCTGCCGGTGACACCGCAGCAGACGGCCCGGACTGCAGCCGTCTGCTTTGCTGCAGGTGCCCAGGCGCTGCATCTGTATCTGCGCGACGACAAAGGACGGCACTCGCTGGATGCGGGCCGCTACCGCGAAGCCCTTGACGCAGTGCGGGAAAGCGCAACGGGCATGGCCGTGCAGATCACAACCGAAAGCGCCGGGATCTATGATGCGGCCGCCCAGCTCGCCTGCCTGAAGGCGCTGCGCTCCGCCGCGGCCTCAGTCCCGGTGCGGGAAGTGGCGCGGGATCCGCTGCTTGCTGCGCGGGCCTATGCGCTGAGTGCCGAGGCTGGCGGTGAGGTGCAGCATATCCTCTACGGTCCCGATTGCATCGCCCGGCTGCGCGCTTGGTATAACGACGGCACCGTGCCGGGTGCCATGCGCGATGCGATTTTTGTTCTGGGCAGATACACCCCGCCGGCGCTGGCGCAGCCCGACGGGCTGGCTGTTTTCCGCGACGCCACGGCAGATTTGCGCCTGAACTGGACCGTCTGCACCTTTGGCCGTCACGAACACGCCTGCCTGCTGGCCGCCGTGGCTGCGGGCGGGGATGCGCGAATCGGATTTGAGAATAACATCGAAACACCGGAAGGCGGGCTGCTGGCAGACAATGCAGCCTCGGTTGCCGCCTTCGTTCAGGCCGCGCGGGATGCGGGCCATAGCCTCAAGGAGTGCTGATCATGTCTCACGTCTTCCCCCGCCACACCAAGGCTGATCTGCCCACCGCCGTCTCCGGCGACGGCTGCTATCTGATCGACGCGGACGGCAAACGCTACTTCGACGGCTCCGGCGGCGCCGCGGTTTCCTGCCTCGGCCATTCGGATGCCGAGGTGATCAAAGCGGTGCAGGATCAGGTGGGCAAGCTGGCCTTTGCCCATACCGGCTTCCTCACCTCCAAACCGGCCGAAGAACTGGCGAATTTGCTGGTGGCCAATGCGCCGGGCGATATCGACCGGGTATATTTCGTCTCTGGCGGTTCCGAGGCCACCGAGGCCGCGATCAAACTCGCCCGGCAGTACCATCTGGAACGCGGCGACCCGCAGCGCCGCCGCGTCATCGCCCGCAAGCAAAGCTACCATGGCAATACCCTTGGGGCGCTGGCTGCGGGTGGTAACGAATGGCGCCGGGCTCAGTTTGCACCGCTGCTGATCGACATTTCGCACATCTCAGCTTGCTACGAATATGTGGGAAAGGCAAAGGGCGAGAGCAGCTTTGACTACGGCCAGCGGGTGGCGAATGAGCTGGAGGCCGAAATCCAGCGCCTCGGCCCCGAGACCGTGATGGCCTTCATGGCGGAACCGGTGGTGGGCGCCACCTCCGGCGCGGTGCCGGCGGTGGCGGGCTATTTTAAACGCATCCGCGAGATCTGCGACCAATACGGCGTGCTGCTGATCCTTGATGAAGTTATGTGCGGCATGGGCCGCACCGGCCATCTGTTTGCCTGCGAGGCGGATGGGGTGGCGCCGGATATCCTCTGTATCGCCAAGGGGCTGGGGGCCGGCTACCAGCCGATTGGTGCGATGCTCTGCACCCGTCAGATCTATGAGGCGATTGAGCACGGTTCCGGCTTCTTCCAGCACGGCCACACGTATATCGGCCACCCGGTGGCCACCGCCGCGGGGCTTGCGGTCGTCAAGGCACTGTTGGAGCGCGGGCTGGTGCAGCGTAGTGCCGAAATGGGAGAGAAGCTGCAGACCGCACTGCACGATCGTTTCGGCCAGCATCCCAACATCGGCGACATCCGCGGCCGCGGGTTGTTCCGCGGGGTCGAGCTGGTTGCTGACCGCGAAACCAAGGAGCCCTTCGATCCGGCGCTGGAACTGGCCAAGAATATCAAGAAGGCGGCGTTTCAGGCCGGTTTGATCTGCTACCCGATGCAAGGCACCCGCGACGGCCGGAACGGCGACCACATCCTGCTGGCGCCGCCCTTCATCATCACCGAAGACCAGATTGCAGAAGTGATGGACAAACTGGAAACCGCCGTCACCCAGTGCTTGCTGCAGGGGTAAGCTGTTCGAAGAAATTATTAGCCGCCTTCCAGAACCATGTCCGGGTTCAATTCGAACGGCTGCCAGTGAATGTCGAGCGGAACTCCGGCGTGGTGAGCGGCACATGCCAGCTAATGATAGCCGACTGCGTACCAGGGGCAGACTACATCCGAAATGATATCCACCCTGAGGCCGGGGCGGTCAGCGGTCTCTGCCATGCTGACGGCCCTTTGTTTATTGAAGTCTTGCAGTGCGAATGGGGGGGGGGAGTGGCAGGGAAACAACAGTTTCAGCAGGGCTTACCCGCGGCGCGCCTAAATCCCGGCGCAGTCCGCACCATCTGATGCAGCCAAAGGAGACCGCCATGCCCCGGACCGAAACGCTCCTAACGGCCTTTCCCCCTGCCAGCCTGCTGGCACAGCCGACACCTCTGGAACGCCTTACCGGTTGCCGGCTGACCTGGGCATCGACCTTTGGATCAACCGCGATGGCCTCACGGGCCTCACGGGCCTCAGCATTGGCGGCAACAAGACACGCCGGTTGGAATATTGCATCGGTGCCGCACGAGCCGGGGTCCTTACCGGTGTGCGCCTCGCAAGCATCACCGCGCTGGTCTTGGCAGCTGCCTGGGCCGTTATGCTGCGTTGCAGAAACCGCGGCTGTCGAAAGTGGCGGAAGCGCTGGCAGAGCTGATAGGCATCCCGCGTCCAACAGGCCGCGATGACATTCTCACTTGGGACGGTGCGCTCGTCCCGGGTGGCCGCGCAGGCCCGGCCACCCGGGCTGCCCTTCAACGCATGGCCAGGGCAGAAGGGATCCTGCTGGACCCAGTCTATTCTGCCAATACCTTCGCAGGGCTGCTTGGCCTTGCAAAAGAGGGCAGCATCCGCAAAGGCTGGAAAGTGCTGCTGCTGCACACCGGCGGGCTGTCAGCGCTGTTTGCCTATCAAAACGACCTTGGATTTGGTGGTACGGAGGCGCCATGACCGGCTGTCAACGGATAGCGCGCAGGCGCCAGGGGATCTTTACAACGCTGTCCCCGCGGGGACAGCGCGGAAAAATTGCGGGCCGTCAAGAGACCGCCGGCTATGGCAGGGGCAGAGCCGGCCGGTTGATTTTGCGCTGGCTCAACTCTTTCCGAGCTGGCTCGCATCCTGGGCAATGGCTTCGATTGCAGCCCAGTTGCCAGCCTCAACCAGATCGCCAGGCGCCACCCAGCTGCCGCCCGCGCAGACCACATTGGGCAGGCTCAGGTAGGTTTCCGCATTGGCGGGGCTGATGCCGCCGGTGGGGCAGAAGGAAATCTGCGGCAAGGGTGCGCCGATCGCTTTCAGCGCGGGCGCACCGCCTGAGGCTTCAGCTGGAAAGAACTTCAGCATCCCATAGCCGCGCGCCAGCAGCCGCATCGCTTCGGTTGCGGTGGCGGCGCCGGGCAAGAGCGGCAGTCCGATGGACTCGCAGGCATCCAGCAAGTCATCCGTCGCACCGGGGGAAACCCCGAATTGCGCGCCGGCTTCCTTGGCGGCTTCGGCGTCTTTGGGGGTGATCAGCGTGCCGGCCCCGACCACGCCGCCCTTCACCTGCGCCATTTCGCGGATCACTTCCAGCGCCGCACCTGTGCGCAGGGTGACTTCCAGCGCAGGCAAGCCACCCGCCACCAGCGCTTCGGCCAGGGGGCGGGCATGGGCCGTATCCTTCACCACCAGCACCGGCATCACCGGGGCCAGGGTGCAGATCCCGCACGTGCGCAGGCTGGCGTCCTGAGGGGTTATCCGCATCATGCTAAACTCCAAACACGCTGGCGCCTTCGTCTGCCGAGGCAACCGAGCGGCGGAACAGGGTAAACAGCTCGCGCCCCGTGCCATGCTGATAGGCGCTGAGGTCGGCAGTGGCAGCGCTGCGCTCCAGCACGCCGCCGGTGAGGACTTCCAGCGTGCCGCGCACCGCGTCCAGCCGCAGCATGTCACCGTCCTGGAGTTTGGCAATCGGGCCGCCGTCCAGTGCTTCGGGCACCACATGGATCGCGGCTGGGATCTTGCCGGAGGCCCCGGACATCCGCCCGTCGGTGACCAGCGCCACTTTCTGCCCCTTGCCCTGCATGATGCCCAGCATCGGAGTCAGGCCGTGCAGTTCCGGCATACCGTTCGCCTTGGGCCCCTGGAAGCGCACCACAATGATCATGTCGCCCGTCAGCGCGCCTGCCTTGAAGGCGGTCTTGGCCGCCTCCTGGTCATGAAAGACACGGGCGGGGGCCTCGATCACCTGGTGTTCCTTGGCCACTGCCGAGACCTTGATCACCGACGTTCCCAGATTGCCTGTCAGCCGCTTCAACCCGCCGGTCGCCTGGAACGGTGCGTCCGCCGGGCGCAGCACGGCATCGTTCAGGCTTTGCCCCGGACCGGCGCGGAAGGTCAGGCCGTCTTCGGACAGGAACGGCTCCATCACGTAGTTCTTCAGCCCGTCGCCCGCCACGGTTTTGGTGTCGGGATGCAGGCACCCGGCTTGCAGAAGTTCGCCGATCATGTAGCCAAGGCCGCCGGCCGCGTGGAAATGGTTCACATCGGCGAGGCCATTTGGATAGACCCGCGCCAGCAGCGGGATCACGTCAGACAGGTCTGAGAAGTCCTGCCAGTCCAGCAGGATGCCGCCGGCACGGGCCATGGCGATCAGATGGATCAAGAGGTTGGTGGAGCCGCCGGTGGCCATCAGCCCGACAATGCCGTTAGCATAGGCTTTCTCGTCCAGCACGTCGCAGACCGGGGTATAATTGTTCCCCAGCGCGCTGAGCGACAGCGCCCGTTTGGCGCCCTCGACGGTGAGTGCTTCGCGCAGCGGCGTGCCGGGGGTGACAAAGGAGGAGCCGGGCAAGTGCAGCCCCATGAATTCCATCAGCATCTGGTTGGTGTTGGCGGTGCCGTAAAAGGTACAGGTTCCGGGGCCGTGATAGGCGGCCATTTCGGCCTTCAGCAGGTCCTCGCGCCCGACTTTGCCGGCGGCAAACTGCTGGCGTATCTTGGCTTTTTCATCGTTCGCCAGACCGCTTGTCATCGGCCCTGCAGGCAGGAACACCGCCGGAATGTGGCCAAACGCCTGCGCGCCGATCACCAGCCCGGGCACGATTTTGTCGCAGACACCAAGAAAAACCGCAGCGTCGAACACATTGTGGCTGAGGGCGATGCCCGCAGCCATGGCGATGGTGTCGCGGGAAAACAGGCTGAGCTCCATGCCCGGTTCGCTTTGGGTGACGCCGTCGCACATGGCAGGCACGCCGCCGGCCACTTGCGCAGTGCCGCCGTTCCTGCGCACGGCGTCGCGGATCAGGGCCGGGTAGGTCTCGAACGGCTGATGCGCCGAAAGCATGTCATTATAGGCGGTGACAATCCCAAGGTGGCCCTTGGCGCCCTGGGCCAGCGTTTGCTGGTCCGCCCCGGTGGCGGCATAGGCATGGGCCTGGCCGGAGCAGGACAGATGCGCCCGTGCAGGCCCCTTGCTGCGGGCAGCAGCCATCCGCTCGAGATAGGCCGTGCGTGTGGCCTCGCTGCGGGCGATGATGCGGTCGGTGACGGCGGCCAGGGTGGAGTTCAAGCTCATGGGGTGCCTTTGTAGCAAACTGCGGGGGCAAAGGGGAGGGCTGTCATCTCAGGTTCCGATGCTGCGCCATCGGCGGCCGTCGCGGTGGATCAGCAGCAATGAATCATCGGGCCCTGTGCTGCCGCTGTCATAGGGTTGCGGCGCGTCGCCCGCGTCCTCCCAGCCGGCGATGATCGGGTCGGCCCAGGCCCAGGCGGCCTCAACCTCGTCGCCGCGCATGAACAGGGTCTGGTTGCCGCGGATCACATCCATGATCAGCCTCTCATAAGCGTCCTGCGGGCGGCCGGATTCCGGCAGCTCATCGGCGAATGTCATGTCCAGGTTGGCGCCCGTCAGGCGCATGCCGCCGGGGCCGGGATCCTTGATTGTGGTTTTCAGCGTAATGCCCTCATCCGGCTGCAGGCGTATCACCAGCACGTTGCCATGCACGGTGCCGGAGCCTGCAAAGATGTTGTGCGGCGGGTCACGGAAATAGACTGCAATCTCGCTCACCCGGTCGCGCAAGCATTTTCCGGTGCGCAGATAGAACGGGATCCCGGCCCAGCGCCAGTTCGCCACTTCCACCTTGAGGGCGATATAGCTTTCGGTGCGGCTGGCGGGATTGCCGGCATGGTCGCGGTAGCTGTCGCCGGATTTGCCTGCGGTGCGCCCCCGGTACTGGCCGCGGGCGATGCTGGACTGCGGCACCGGGCGCAGCGCCTCGATCACCTTGACCTTCTCGTCGCGCACCGCGCTGGGGGTGAACCGGGCGGGCGGTTCCATTGCGGTGAGGCACAAGAGCTGCATCAGGTGGTTTTGCACCATGTCCCGCATGGCGCCGGATTTATCGTAGTAGTCCCCGCGCCCCTCAACGCCGATACTTTCGGCGACGGTGATCTGCACATGGTCGATGTGAGAGCTGTTCCACAAGGGTTCAAACAGCGAATTGGCAAAGCGCAGAGCCATCAGGTTCTGCACGGTTTCCTTGCCCAGGTAATGGTCGATCCGGTAAATCTGCCGTTCCTCGAAATGCGCCCGCAGAGCGGTGTTCAGGGATTGAGCCGAAGCCAAATCATGACCAAAGGGTTTTTCCAGCACGATGCGGCTGTCCGGCGTGGCTATGCCGGTCTCGCTGAGGCGGCGAGCAATATCGGTGAACAGTGACGGGCCGACCGATAGGTAGAAGGCGCGCACGGCATCGTCGCGCAGTTTCCCGTGAATCACATCCCAGCCGCTGTCGTCGCGCGCATCCACAGCGACATAGTCCAATAGGTCGGTGAAACCGGCGATTTCCGCGGGCGTGGTCTCCACATCCTGGCCGAAATCGCGGATCGCATCGGCGGTTTGGGCACGGAACGCCTCGGCTGTCAGTGCGCTGCGCGAGCTGCCGATGATGCGGCATTTATCGCTGAACTGGCCGATCTGGAAACGGTGAAACAAGGCCGGCAGAATCTTGCGGCGGGCCAGGTCGCCGGTGGCGCCAAACAGCACGAGGTCAAAGGGTTCAACGGGGATGACGCGGGAAACCATTGATTTTACATCGCTGTTCTATAGGGGCAGTGGCATTGTGCCGCTTGGGGCGGGGCAATTCAATTGCCTCAGTTGCCAGACGGCTGGTTAGAGTTGAGTTATCGCTAACATAAAGTGCTGAATAGGGCCACCTGGAATATTTCGCCTGCCAATCCGTTTGCGAATAGGTCAGCCTTGCTGCCGGAGTGTTTCGTGCGCGAAACATTGGGACAATAGGACGATGTTGCACAAATCAGGTAGCGGGCAAGGACCACGCCTGGCATCTCGGATGCGTTCAGCACCTGCTCCAAGATCTGCTCGTGCAACTGTGCGTGCTTGAAAGACGACATCTCCGGCCAGCTAAATGTGCCTGGCAACCAGTGGCGCGACATGACAGAAGCGCCCCAGATCCTGCTGAACCGCCAACTTTAGCAGCTGAAGCTGCCAACCATCCTGCGGGAATGCGACAAGCAGGCCCGGCTCGCCGTCCGCGTCTCTGGATTGGGTTCCCGTTGCCGGCGCAACAGCAAACAGAGCCATATGGAGCACTGCGGCAGCGCCGAAAAAGAGGGTCAGTTCGGCAGTACATTTCATTTCGGGCGCACCGCCAGTTCGGCCCGGTTGAACCCTGAGGCCGCAAGCTGGCGCAGGATGCGCGTCAGCAGCGCGGCTTCAAGCCTGGCGTCCGCCCGCAGCTGAACCACGGCGGCGGCGGTGCCGGCGGCAGCCAGCCGGGCGACCGCGGCCTCACCCTCGGCACCGTCGAAATGCATCAGCCCCGCAGCATCGATATACAGCACATCTTCTGCCTCTGTCTCTGTTTCCAGCCTGGCTTCGGGCGGAGACACCTCGAACGGTTCGGGCAGAGCCAGGTGGGAAGTCATCAGGAAAATGATCAACAGCAGGAACACCACGTCGATCATCGGCGTGAGACTGGGCCGGCGGCGCGGTTTCGTGATTTGGGTGAATTCCATCGGCTCACTCGGCGGCCAGATTTATTTCTGCAGGGGAGGCAGCGACGAACAGGCGGGTGGCACTGTCCTAGATGTCGCGGCGGATGCGGCCGATCACCGCCTCGAACCAAGTGAGTGCGGCGGATGCCGGAATTGCCACCGCCATGCCGGCCTTTCCGTGCGACCTGGCGCCGATAAGCGCCAGGGTGATTGCCGAAAGTGCCGCGATTGCCCAGATGGAGGGGCCGCCATCACGCAGAAACTTCAGCGCCTTGCCGGACGCCCGGCTGGCCAACCCAGCCCGTTCTTCCGGGCGGCTGAGCAGCGCGGCCTGAGCGAGGCTGTCTTCAGCACCGGCCCCGGCCTTGACGTTCTCCTGAGGCGTGAAGACTTGCGGTGTCGTTTGCGGGTGGAGCGTTGCGGCCGCCGACAGTTCAGAAGAAACGGCTTTCGCTATCCCCGGATGGAGGACGAATTGAACTTTCTGCTGCGCGGACCCCGGTGGTAAGCTGCGGCACCGGTACTGCAAGTGTTTCCTGCGCTGCGGCGAACGAAGTGGTCAGAAATAGGGCGGCAAGGGCAGTCCGGGCGCGGATGGTCATGATTGGCTTCAACAAGCGGCGGTATAGCTTTGTCCGGGGGCTGGTTTGCCGTGCTGCAGCGCCGCGTGCAAGCGGTACACGCTGGCCAGGCCGCAGGCAAACCGCAGGAATTGGCGGGGGCGTCCGGTGCGCGCGGCCAGAGCGCGGCGCTGCTAGGTTGTGCCTGCCGCGGCGGCGCAGTTTGGTGAGAGTTTCCTGCAAGGTTGTCCTTCACCTCTGCCTCCGGCAGTGGAAGCAGCCGCACCAGCGCTTACCCCAGGCTGAGCGGGATTATATGGTTTGCTTCAAACCGGATGAACCGCACGTCATCGCAGGTGTCCCGTCTCCGAATGGGCTGGGTTTGATGCTGAAAACCATCGGGTTGAATGCATAGGGGCGGCTGCGCTTTGTGCCGGGCAAAATTGACAATGCCCAGCCGTTAAGGAACCCGTTTCAAACCAAAGGGCCCTGCACCCGCAATACGCCCTGATCCATGTGCGCGGCGATGCGGTAGGTCTGTGCCAACCGGTCAGGCGTCAAAATGCTCTCTGTCTTGCCCTGTGCAACAATCCGGCCCTGATCCATGACGCTCACACGGTCGCAATAGCGGGCCGCAATGGAAAGATCGTGCAAAGAGGCCAGAACTGTCTTGCCCCGGCGCTTCACCTCGTCCAGCAAGATAAGCTGATAATGCAGGTCCAGATGGTTGGTCGGCTCGTCAAGTACATAGAGCTCCGGGTCGCGGGCAAGCAACTGGGCCATGAAGGCCCGTTGCAGCTCGCCGCCTGACAAATGCTCTGCCGGGCGGTTTGCAATATCTGATAATCCGGCGATTTCCAGCGCTTCGCCGATCCGGTGGCGGCCGTTGCGGCTGCTGTTTAGTCCGATTTCCACGATGTCGCGCAGGCGCAGCCCGTTGAGAAGCCCCCCTCCCTGCACCAACACTCCCACCATCTGTGCCCAGTCCAATCGCGGCCAATTGTCCTGCTGCCGCCCCATCAGACGAATGCGTCCCGCGCTGGGTCGGGCGTCGAAATAGAGCAGACGCAGAAGAGAAGTCTTTCCTGCACCGTTCGCTCCCAGAAGGCCATGAAATTCGCCCTTCACCACCGCGAGGGAGGCGTCATGGACGATTGTCGTATCCCCTCCGGCAACCGAAACCCGGTCTAACTGCAAGAACGTGTCAGACCGCACGGCGCGCCCTCCTCAGAATCAGGATAAAGGGCGGCGCTGCGAACAGGGCCATCAGCACCCCCAGCGGCAATTCTTCCGGAGCCAGAAGTGTTCGGCACAAAAGATCGACGATGACCAGCGTCAACGCTCCCAGCACCGTGGCCAGGGGCAACAGAACCCGATGCCGCGCCCCTGCCAGGAGGCGCGCCAAATGGGGCAGGATCAGCCCGACAAATCCGACAATTCCGGCAACCGAAACCGCCAGTCCTGTCAACAGAACAGTTCCCGTAAACACCAGCACGCGCAGCCGGTCCACCCTGACACCAAGAGCCAGCGCCCTTTGATCTCCCAGCAGCATGGCATCCAGGGACGGGGCGTAACGGAAAGCCGGGACTGCGATCAGGCCAAACCCGGCGACCAGCACCGGAATGTCCGCCCAGTCTGCGCCTGCGGCTGAGCCCATCAGCCACCCCAACGCACTGCGGCTTGCGTGCGGGTCGCCGATGTACAGAAAAAAGGAGGTCACTGACTGAAACATCAGCGAAATCGCAACACCTGCCAATATGACAATATTGGGGTCCAAGCTATGCCCCCGCCGGACCGACAGCAGCAAGGTCATGGCAAAGGCAACCCCGGCGCCAAGAAAGGAAATCACCGGAACACCTATCATCTGCACCACCCCTTCCGGCAGCCAGATCAACGCGGCGACTGCAGCAGCAGAGGCCCCCGACGACAACCCCATGATATAGGGGTCGGCCATCGGATTGCGCAGGGTTGACTGCATCAGCACTCCGGCCAGCGCAAGCATCGCTCCAATCAGCGCCACCGCCAGCACACGCGGTACCCGCCATTGCCAGATGATCAGCGACACCCCGCGGGGCGCATCGTCAGACCGGGTCAAAACATGCAGCCGTTCGGCCCAGCTCAACTCGGCTGTGCCCCACAGGATCCCGGCAAGCATCGACAGAAACAACAACGCAACACCTAAACTCAAAGCCGCAGAAGAAGACGGTTGCATCAATCCAACGCTTCCAACTCGGCATTCAGCCGTTCGACACCTTCCAGGAATCTTGCTCCAAGCACCGTGTTGGAGAAGCTGACGGTGGCAAAGCGCCCGTTTCTGACGGCATCCAGCTGCGACAGAACCGGATCCGCCTCCATGTGGGCGCGCTTCTCGGCGGCGCTGGACCAGGTGGCATCAATCAGGACAATAACGTCCGGGTTCCGGGCCATGACAGTCTCCCAGCCAACCTCTGCCCAGGCACCGTTGATGTCCTCTGTAATGCTGGAGAGACCAGCACTTCTGGCCAGCAATGCAGGGCTGCCGCAACATCCGATGGTGTAGGGAGACGTTTTGCCGTTGCTGTAGAAAAAGGCAGTCATGTCGCGGTCACTCCCCGCGTCCGCCACTGCTTCGAGGCGGGCAGACAGGTTCGCAAGCAGTGCCTTTGCCCGGTCTTCCACCCGAAAGAGCCTGCCGATCGTTTCGATATCCGTCAGCAACGGCTGCACGGTCAGCGGCACATCTCCGGGATGATGCAGGCTGCAGGCGGCGTCAGAAAGATAGGTTCCGATTCCCAGCGCCTGCCACTCGGCTGCACTGCCAAGGTTGCTTTTGTCAAATGCAGAGGCAAACCCAGCAAACAGGAAGTCAGGCTCTGATGCGAGGACAACTTCACGGGCCGGGTATTTTTCTGCCAGCACCGGGATACGCTGATAGGCGCTCTGCCATTGCAGCGGCATCCTGTCATCCAAGTAGGCGGTGCCCGCCAAGCGGTCCTCCAAGCCAAGCGCCAGCATGATTTCCGTGGCTTGTTGATTCAGCGTGACAGCCCGAGCCGGCGCCGTGTCATAACTAAAGCTGCCGTAACAGCTGGCAATCTCGACAGGGGCAGCATGAACCACGCCCAACTGCCCCAGAACAGCGGCGGCGAGAGGCAACAAGAATTGTCGCAAATCAGTCTCCCGAAGTGAAAAAGTGATGTTCGTGCAGGATCTCGCCAGCCACCAGTGCGCGGCTGACAAAATCGCGGACTGCGTCCACGTTCGGCAGCTGATACCAATGCCCCTCAGGGTAATGGATAAGCGACGGCCCGCGGTTACAGGGAAACTGGCACCCGGTCGATGTGACTAAGCATTCTGCGGAAAGCCCGGCGCGGGCCACCTCCAGCTTCAGCATTCCGACAAGCGAGGGCGCATCCTGCAAGTGGCAGCGCGGCCCAGTGCAAACCAGCAGATGGTGCCGGAAACTGGGCGGCTTGTCCCAGCCTTTCCCCTTTTCGCCCGACGGGCAAACAGCAATTGGGGTCAACTGGACATCCGGCTGCGCGGCCCGCTGCAAAAGGGCTGCATCCCCCTGAACCGGCGCAGCGAAGAACAATTCGGGCAGGTCGCCGTCACGGCGCGCCAGCCATGCCCCGGCGGCCTTGGGCAGCCAGCGTTCAAGGCTTTGGGAAAAGGGCAGCCCAATTGGGTACAGCTCAATATGCTGTGCGCCGGCATTGCACAGGGTGTCAAGCGCCTCCCACAGCCCCGGACCCTTGGCTTCCAGCCGGATGACCTCGGCCCTGCAGGGCGCATGCTCCAGCAGACCGCAAGCCAGAGCGCCAAACCGCGCCTGGCTGACGTATTGGGCAGAAACCAGATAGAGAACGGCTCGCGCCGCGCTGGATCTGGCACCGGTGCTGTTTCCGTGCTCGCGCGCTTCTTCGCAACTAGAAGCAAGCGTCATCGGCCGCAACCGCCCCGATTTGGTTCCTGCACCTTCCCTAGGGCGGCCTCCCGGGCACAACACAGCCAGACACACTGGCCCGCGGGGCCGAACAATCTGGTCATCAGTCCTCCTCGGGCACCCCGCCCGCCAGTTTACAGTTTGTGATGGCAGGTCTCCTGACTCGCGGGTCGCAGCTTGCCGTCCCTTCCCGGAGCCGCAGGCTCCAGTGGTTTGACGGGTCGCTCTCCGCTTACAGTTGCGGGGGCAGTCGCGGCATTGGCGCCTGTTGGCTACACCTCACCGCATTCCCTATTATCCCCAAGCTTCGCTTTTGCCGGGAACCATCGGGCGGTAAAGGACACAGTTCTGCCAAGATGGTCAAGAACAAAACCATCCCTTCCGCAGACATATTGCGCACCATTTGACTGTGATGAGACGCCAAGAGGCCTGCAACTATAAAGAGCATGGCAAATTCCCCGGAGCCCAAGCATTGCCTTCCGTATGATCAGCCGGTTTGCTTTGAATTGAAAAAAATCATTGACATGTCATAGGTCTATTCATACGCACCCTGCGACGGTTTCCAATTGGGAATTAAATGGGAACGCAGTTCGGGCTGTTGACAGCCTCACTCTGCGGCTGTCCCCGCAACTGTAGGCGGAAAGCCAATGCCAACAGCCACTGGGCAGGCTCGCCCGGGAAGGCGGCAATTGGCGCTGATCCGTGAGCCAGGAGACCTGCCGTCAGATATTGTCACGTGTGAATGCGTCGGGCGGGGTGTCCTGGTGAGACAAACTTTCGGTTCCTGCATCCGGGAAACGGGAGTGTCGTTTTTACGGTGACGGTGTAACAACGCTGGAGCCTAATTGTGCGTACTCCTGATTTTAAACCTGCCGCGCTCTGCGTGATGCCGGTCACCTTGTCTCTCGGTTTTTCCAGGCCATCATGCTTCCTGACGTTTGCTGCCTCTGCCATGCTTGTCAGTGCTCCAATTCCTGCGGCAGCGCAGGAATTGGAGCAGGAACCTGTTCAACTGGAACCCATCTCGGTCAAGAAGCAATTTTTGGAACCGGGCCTTGACCTCGAATTGCCGTCAAATGCGGGCAGCCGCCTAGGGCTGAGTTCCCGGGAAACCCCGGCCAGCGTGCAGGTGATCAGCGAAGACACCATTCGCCAGCGCAGTCAGCGTGATGTCAATCAGGCGATTGTCCAAAACGGAACCGGAATCAGCTTCAATGGCCGCCCCAGCAATGGCGGAACAACGCTCAGCATGCGAGGCTTCAGCGGGCACAGTTCCGTCACCCGGTTGTATGATGGCACCCGGCTGTACCCGGCTCCAGGCACCATATCCTTTCCGTTCGATACTTGGAATGTTGACAGCATTGAGGTGCTCAACGGTCCTGCTTCAGTTCTTTACGGCGAAGGCGGGGTAGGGGGCGCAATCAATATCATTCCCAAAAAACCGCTGACTGACACCACGCGCAACGAACTGCGCACCACCGTTGGCACAAATGGCCAGCTTGGGCTGGCGTTAGGCAGTGCGGGCCCGATTTCTGACAGGCTGGCCTACAGCTTCGATGTCAGCCGCACGCGTTCGGACGGACGGGTTGACGGGGACGATCCCTCCAGCCTGGCTGTTTCGGCCGCACTGCGCTGGCAGGCAACCAATACCTTGGCGCTGTCGCTGTCGCATGACTATGGCGACAACACGCCAAGCATTTATTTCGGCACCCCGCTGAAAGACGGCCGCATCGACGAGGGTGTACGTGAACGCAACTACAACGCCGAGGATGCGCTGGTCCGGTTCAAGGACCGCTATACCCAACTGCGTGCAGAATGGACGCCATCCAGAAATTTGACTGTGTCCAGCAACAGCTACTATCTGACCAGCAAGCGCGACTGGCGCAATATCGAGGATTATACGTACCAGCCTGGGACCGGAGATGTTGCACGGAAATGGTACATCGCCGTCAATCACGATCTCGAACAAGCCGGTAACCGCACCGCGGTGACCTTTGACAGTCTCTTAGGGGGCATCAATACCTCAACCACGGTCGGGGCCGAGGTGAATCGCATCACCTACAAAAACACTAACAACTCTCCATACGCGGGCAGTTCGGTGGTGGACTATCAGCATCCTGTTTCCGGCAGCTTTGGCCCGCATTCGCTGGTGACTACAGCCGACCTGACGACAGATCAGCAGGCAGTGTTTGCCGACAGCCGCCTGGAGATAAATGATCAGTGGTCAATTGTCGGCGGCCTGCGCTATGACCATCTGCGCGTTAGACGGGTAGATCCTGCGTTTACCAAGAAATTCAATTCGCTCAACTGGCGGATCGGCACGGTTTACAATCCTCTGCCGGACATGGCGATCTATGCGCAATACTCCCGCGCGGCGGAACCCATCGGAAGCGTGCTGTCCCTCTCTGAGAGCCAGAGCCAACTGGAATTGACCAAGGCCCGCCAGCAGGAAATCGGAGTCAAGTTCAGCTTTCTGGACGGACGCGGGAACGCAACTCTATCTGCCTACAATATTGTCAAGAACGACCTGTTGGCCAGAGATCCCGCTGATCCGTCGATTGTCCGCCAGATCGGCCAGCAAAGCAGCAAGGGCATCGAATTTGCCACGGGCTTGGATATCTCGCCGGTCTTCCGCATCGATGTGAACGGCGCGCTGATTTCGCCTGAGTATGATAATTACATCCAATCCGGCGGGGATCTGTCCGGAAACCGTCCCGCACTCGTACCGCGCCGCGTTGCAAACATCTGGGCGCAGTGGGAATTTTCCCAAAACTGGACTGCCCGCGCCGGGGCGCATTACGTCGGCGAGGTGTTCACGGACAGCGCCAATAGCTCAACCCTTCCGGCCTATACAGTTTTGAATGCGGGTCTGCAGTGGCGTCCTAGGGAAAACATTTCCCTGGACTTCAGCGTCTACAATGCTGCCGACCGGCTGTATGCAACCTCTGGCAGCTCGAACCAATGGCTGCTGGCGCCGCCCCGCAGCGCAACGATTGACCTTCACATCACATTCTAGACCATTTGGCCATTTCAAAGCCGGCAAGCCCCAAAAATGCTTTGTTGGGCAATTCAGGTGAAGAGATTGCTGCTCTTTAGCTGGCTCAAGCTTCGATTATCCAGGTTCCAACCCGTGTCGGCAGGCGATCCTTCGTGTGCCGGCCGGCGACAGGCTGCCGCATGGCACGATCATGTGGAAATGAGGATGAGGGATCAGTGGCGTTTTCTAGGTGTGGAGCATGCTGGTGCCTCCCCGGACGCGGGCGCTGAGATGCCGGGGCCGGACGCGACGGCTGTCATGCTCGGAGGCCTGCTGAACGGTCGCTCCGGTGAAAATCGCCGGGTCGCTGAAGAGCTGCTGCGCGTGCAGAAATAAAATTCGACTTTCTGCACGTGCATTGGCTGCGGAGGCGTAAAAGCGGATTGTCCGGCGTCTTGTTTCTCCGACCTGACTGCAGCTGAACTTCGTTCCTGTTCCCGGACACCGGGGTAAAGTACCCCTGTCCAAGAAAGGAACATGGAATGGGACACTCGAGGCGGACGTTCACAGACGAGTTTAAAGCCGCAGCTGTTGGTCGGCTTTATA
>NZ_JBVVXU010000025.1:0-65348 GCF_055902035.1 Leisingera sp. SA215
CTGACCATGAATAAAAGCATTTATAAGAGCGGCTACGATGAGCTTCGTTCTGTGCGGCGGCAGAGCCGGGGGCTGTACTGGTTCACCGGGGTCTTCAGCTTTTTTGTGAACCTGCTGATGCTGACCGGGCCTCTGTATATGATGCAGGTCTATGACCGGGTGCTGGGCAGCCGGTCGGAGGCGACGCTGCTGGCGCTGTCCTTGCTGGTGGTGTTCCTCTACGGCATGATGGGGCTGCTGGACTACGCCCGCGGCCGGATCATGGCACGGGTCGGGGCGCGGCTGCAGGCGGCGCTGGACCACCGGGTGTTCGATGCGATGATCCGCCGCTCGGCGGTGGCGCCGGATCCGGCGGCGCAGACCGGGCTGCAGGATCTGGAAGCGGTGCAGCGGCTGATCTCCTCGCCGGTGCTGACCGCCGCCTTCGACCTGCCCTGGACCCCGGTGTTTCTGGCCGGCATCGCCCTGTTCCACCCCTGGCTGGGCCTGCTGGCGCTGGCGGGCGGCGCGGTGCTGGTGGGGATTGCCATCCTCAACCAGCTGTTCACCAGGGCGCCGCAGCAAAAGGCCGGCATGACCGGCCACAAGGCCAATCTGATGTCCGAGGAGATCCGCAACGAGGCTGAGATGATCCAGTCGATGGGCATGCGCGGCGCCTCGTTCCAGCGCTGGAAGCTGGCCCGCGATGCCGCCCTCGCGGACAGTGTGACGGCCAATGACACCGGCGGCGGCTTCACCACGCTGACGAAGACGCTGCGGCTGTTCCTGCAGTCGGCGATGCTGGGCCTGGGCGCCTATCTGGTGCTGCAGGGCGAGGTGACGCCGGGGGCGATGATTGCCGGGTCGATCCTGATGGGCCGGGCGCTGGCGCCGATCGAGCTGGGCCTGGGCCAATGGGCGATGGTGCAGCGGGCGCTGAAGGGCTGGCACAGCCTGGCCGAGCTGCTGAGCAAGGTGCCGGAGGAGGACGCGCGCACGGCGCTGCCGAAACCCAAGGCGCTGCTGGAGGTGCAGGGGATGGCGGTGGTGCCGCCGGGCAGCAAGACGCCGCTCCTGCGCAACGTCAGCTTCCGGGTGCAGCCGGGCCAGGCGATCGGGGTGATCGGGCCGTCGGGCTCGGGCAAATCGACCCTGGCGCGGGCGCTGACCGGGGTCTGGACGCCGGCGGCCGGCTCGGTGCGGCTGGACGGGGCGGCGCTGGATCAATACGCGCCGGATGTGCTGGGCGGCCACATCGGCTATCTGCCGCAGCGGGTGCAGGTGTTTGACGGCACCATTGCCCAGAACATCGCCCGGCTGCAGCAGCAGCCGGATGCCGAAAAAGTGGTGGAAGCGGCGCGCAAGGCCGCCGCCCATGAGATGATCCTGAAGCTGCCCGACGGCTATGACACCAAGGTCACCGCCACCGGCGGGCGGCTGTCGGGCGGCCAGTTGCAGCGGGTCGGGCTGGCCCGCGCGCTCTATGCCGATCCGGTGATCGTGATCCTCGACGAGCCGAACTCCAACCTCGACAACGAGGGCTCGATTGCCTTGAACCGGGCGATCAAGCAGATCAAGGCCGAGGGCCGCTCGGTGCTGATCATGGCGCACCGCCCGGCGGCGATCCAGGAATGCGACATGCTGCTGGTGATCGACAAGGGCACCCAGACCGCCTTCGGCCCCAAGGACAAGGTGCTGCAGGAAATGGTCGCCAACCATCAGACCATCCGCCAGGCCACTGGCACAGGAGGCGTGCGATGAACGGGCACAGCAACTGGCCGGCCCGGCGGCCGCTGATCATCGGCCTCCTGGCGCTGCTGGTGCTGGTCGGCGGCTTCGGCTCCTGGTCGGTGCTGTCGTCGATTTCCGGCGCAGTGGTGGCGACGGGCCGGATCGAGGTCGACCGCAACCGCCAGATCGTGCAGCATCTGGATGGCGGCATCGTTGCCGAGATCCTGGTCGAGGAGGGCGATACGGTGGCCGAAGGCGACACGCTGATCCGGCTGGATGCCAATGAGCTGACCTCGCAGCTGGTGATCACCGAGGGCCAGCTGTTCGAGCTGATGGCGCGCCGCGGCCGGCTGGAAGCCGAGCGCGACACCGCTGCCGCGATCCGCTTTGAGCCGGAACTGCTGGCGGCGGCGGAGCGTCTGCCGGATGTCAGCGATCTGGTGCAGGGCCAGCGCCGCCTGTTCGAGGCCCGCAACGACACCACCGCGCGCGAGATCGAGCAGCTGGAGAAGCGCCGCACCCAGATCCAGGAGCAGATCCGCGGCGTCAAGGCGCAGCAGACCTCGATGAATGTGCAGCTGGAGCTGATCGGCGAGGAGCTGGAGAACCAGCAGTCGCTCTTGGACCGCGGCCTGGCGCAGGCGGCGACGGTGCTGAACCTGCGCCGGACGCAGGCCGATCTGCAGGGGCGGCTGGGCGAGCTGGTGGCCTCGGAAGCGCAGTCCGAGGGGCGTATCACCGAGATCGACATCGAGATCCTGAAGCTGGCCACCAGCCGCCGCGAAGAGGCGATCAGCCGGTTGCGCGACCTGCGCTACCAGGAACTGGAGCTGGCCGAAAACCGCCGCTCGCTGCAAGGGCGGCTGGCGCGGCTGGAGATCACCGCGCCGGTCTCCGGCATTGTCTACGGGCTGCAGGTGCAGACGCCGCGCTCGGTGATCCGGCCGGCCGATCCGGTTTTGTACCTGGTGCCGCAGGACCGGCCGCTGGTGATTGCGGCGCAGGTGGCGCCGACCGATATCGACCAGCTCTACACCGGCCAGCAGGTGACCCTGCGGTTCTCGGCGCTGGACCAGCGCTCGACGCCGGAGCTGTTCGGCCATGTCACCCAGGTCTCGGCGGATGCCTTCGAGGATCAGGGCAGCGGGGTTTCCTATTACCGGGCAAGGATCGAGCTCAATCCCGGCGAGCGCGGCCGCCTGCCTGCGGGCACGGTGCTGATTCCGGGGATGCCGGTGGAAAGCTACATCCGCACCGCCGACCGCTCGCCGCTGGCCTATCTGGTCAAGCCGCTGGCCGATTATTTCAACAAGGCCTTCCGCGAAAGCTGACGGCCCTCTGCAACCGGAACTGTGAAACCGGCGCGGTTTCACAGTTCCGGTGTTGCATGGCCAGGAATGCGCAAAGCCGCGCAGACGCTTGCATCCGGCGGCCGGGCTTGGCAAGCATGCTCCCATGAAAATCCTGTTTGTGCATCAGAACATGCCCGGCCAGTACCGGGAGCTTGCGCCCTGGCTGGCGGCGCAAGGCGGCCATGAAATTGTGTTCCTCACCCAGCGCAAGGACGTGCAGCTGAAGGGGATCAGAACCGTCACCTACACACCCTTCCGCACCCCTGCCAAGGATGCCTTCGGCCTCTCCAGGGACTGGGAGGCGGCGGCGGGCGCGGGTCTGGGCGCGGCGCTGGCGGCGCGGCAGCTGAAAGCGGCCGGCTTCACCCCTGACATCATCCTCGGCCACACCGGCTGGGGCGAGCTTTTGTTCATCAAGGACGCCTATCCGGATGTGCCGGTGATCGGCTTTTTCGAGTATTTCTACCGCACCTCCGGCGGGCTGGTCGGCTTTGATCCGGAAAACCCGCCCAACGACCAGGCCTATTTCTTTGCCGAGGCGCGCAACACCGTGCCCTATGCCAGCATCGAACTGGTCGACCAGGGCCATGTGCCCACCGCCTGGCAGCGCGACCGCTTCCCCGAAAGCTTTCATGACCGGATGTATCTCTGCCATGACGGCATCCGCACCGACAGGCTGGGGCCGGACCCGGAGGCCACGGTCGGGCTGGGGCGGCTGGAGAAACCGCTCAGCCGCGACGACGAGGTGGTGACCTATATTGCCCGCAACATGGAGCGCGCCCGCGGCTTTCACATCATGATGCGGGCGCTGCCGCGGATCCAGGCGCAGCGCCCGGGCGCCCGGGTGCTGATGATCGGCGGCAATGACACCTCTTACGGCGCCGAAAGCAAACACCCCGGCGGATTGCGCGGCGAGATGGAGGACGAGCTGGGCGGCAGCGTCGACTGGAGCCGGGTGCATTTCCTCGGCAAGGTGCCCTACGACGACCTTACCCGGATCATCCAGATCAGCCGCTGCCATATCTATCTGACGATGCCCTTTGTGCTCAGCTGGTCGCTGCTGGAAGCGATGGCGATGCAGGCCACGGTGGTGGCGGCGGATGTGGCGCCGGTGCGCGAGGCGATCAGCCATAATGAGACCGGCCTGCTGGTCGATTTCTTCTCGCCGGAGAAGCTCGCCGATCAGGTGGCGGACGTGCTGGCCAAACCCGCGGACTACGCCCATATCGGCCCGGCGGCGCGGGCCCATGTGGTGGAGAAGTATGATTTCCTGACCCGCTGCCTGCCGGAGCATATCGCCCGGATCAATGCACTCGTGCCGGAGGCACGGCAAATCAAACTGTAGCCGGAGGCGCGGCACATCAAGGTCTAGCCGCAGGCGCGGCGGGTAAAATTGCCGCCGCAGGCGCGGAATACAGACCCTAAAGGCCGTTTCCCGCCCGGTCCGGGTCAAGGGCGGCGCAGCCGCCGCGCCAGCGGCTTGCCCTTGACGCGGCACTTCGGATCACAATTGAAAACGGCCTTGAAGGCACCCCCGTCCTTCAAGGCCTTCTCAGCAAAACAAGCGGCGCCCTTGGGCTCCGTCCGTTCGAATCTGAAATGATCCGCCGGATCATTGCCACTCCGGTTCTCACTCCCCGGAGCCTTTCCGGGCAGCCTGCTCACTCCGAAACCTTTGCAGCCCGTCCGCGGCGGTGCCGCCTGCTGCCGTCAGTGGCGGCGCAGATCCGGCGCCTGCGGCGGCAGCTGCTCGGAGGCCCAGAGCGCGGCCTGGGTGCGGTTCTTGGCGCCGATCTTGCGGAAGCAGGTGCGCAGATGCACTTTCACCGTGGCCTCGCAGATGCCCAGCTCATTGGCGATGCTCTTGTTGGTGGCGCCCTCGGTCAGCTTGCCCAGGATCAGCTGTTCACGCTCCGACAGGCCATGGCCGTTGCCGGGCCCGTTACCCTGCCCGGTATTGGCCCCGCTGCCGGATCCGTTGCGCCACGGCTGCACCGTCCTCGCCGCGGCCCCCTCCGCCGCGGCCCCGGGCAGCACAATCCGGTAGCCGTCCTGCACCACCTGCAGCGCGGCAATCAGCGCATCGGCCGATTTGCGCTCCGGGATCACCGCTTCGGCATATTGGCTCAGCTCCGCCTGGACCGCGGGCGGGCATTGGTCGCCGGTGATCAGGATCAGATAGGCCCCGCCCTTCTGCGCGCGAAAGGCCCGCAGCTCCGCCTCCAGCGCCGCGCCGGCGCCATGGCTGTAGAACAGCACCAGGTCCTTTGGCGGCAGCGGCGGCAGCTCCGCCAGACGGCCGCAGCAGCGTCCGGTCTCGTAATCATGCGCTTCACAGATGGCCAGAAACATGTCCCTGAGAAGCCTGCTTTCCCCCACAATATGGACAGGCATCAAAAAACTCCTTTACTCGTAACACCAGCCGGATCCTGGATCCGGCGCCGTCCCTCCAGGCGCGCGCTTTTACCGCTGCCTGCCTGCGCAGGCGGCCCTGATTGCGATGCGCCGCCGCTCCCTGGAACACAGTTCACCCGCCTGCCGCCATTTCGGCCCCGGCCGCGCTCTGCGCCGCCGTTTCCGGATCGTGATAAAAACAGAACATGCCCGCAAAAAAACCTGTTGGGGCGGGCTGCGCAGACGGGCGTCCAAACACTTTTGATGCGCATTGCTGTGGATAAACCGTAGCGAATCCAGCCGATTTTGTTAAGAAACTTCCCCTCCTGGCGCAGGGCTTTCCGGCGGCACCGCGCCGCCTGCCGCGGCAGCCTCCGCCGTACCGGCTTGTTTTTCCACAGGTTCTGCCGGAACCGCCTGCCCCCGCCGGCGGCGCCCCCAATAGGGAAACGCTATGTTTCCAGGCTGGAATTTACAATTTAAGGAAACATTAACTACAATAAAAACAACCCAGGATTTTTTGATTCGAGCCCCGCTGCCGCAAACGGCTACCCCCTTGGTGGTATTCTGCAGCCGCCGCCCGCTGCCGCCCGCCGCCGCTCCGGCCTTTGGCGTACCCCCTCTGCCCGGTTTGACACAGCCGCCGCCGTGCTACCTTCAAGACATTCATTATGTCATGCCGGGGGGCAACATGGTTATGTTGAGTGCGTCCGTTGCGCAAACGGGCAAGGTATTGTTTTCCAAGTCTCTTCAAAGGCAAATCTCTTCTCTGGCCCGGCTGGCGCTGGTGCAGCCGGGGCATCGCGGCGCCCCGGTGCTGACCAGCGCCGCCAGCCTGGGCGCACCCTGCCCGGACACCGCTGCGGCGGCGCTGCGGCGCCAGCTGCAGCCGGGGGCTGCCACGGGCTTCCGGCCCCGGCGCGCCGCCGGCGCCGCAGCCCGGGCCCTGGCGGCCCGGCTGCCGGATGCCGGGCCGGCCGCAGATCTGGCCGCCGATCTGGCCGCGGGCCGCGGCTGGACCCTGTTTTCCTGCAGTTTCGAGGACGGCAGCGAGGATCTGATTGCGCTGAAACTGGAAGACGGCCCGCATGATGCCCATTGCGGCGACATCCTGCAGGCGATCTGGCCGGTGCTGCGCGAGGATGCCTTGCGCGAACTGGCCGGCGAGACCCAGGCGGCGGTGACCAGCGCGCTGTTGTGGACGATTTCCAAAAAGACCGACAGTGCGGTGCTGGTGCTGGATACCGAGGGCAGGCTGCTGCATTGCAATGAAGCGGGGCGCGACATGCTGGACGGCGGCGATCTGCTCAGCGACGGCACCGGCCGCCTCAGCTGCGCCAGCCCGGGCGAGACCGCGGGGTTTTATGCGGCGGTGGCCGAATGCGCCCGCAGCCGCCGCGGCGGCTCCGGCCAGCAGCCGCGCGAGCTGATCCTGTTCCTGGAGGACCGCCGCAGCGGCATGCGGCTGCCGGTGTCGCTGACCCGCTACCGCTGCGCCGGCGCCGACATGCCGCTGGTGGTGGCGATCCTGCCGCGCCAGCCCGACCGCACCCGGATCGAGATGCTGGCCCAGAAAATGGGGCTGTCGCCGTCGGAGGCGCGGGTGGCGGCGCTGATCCAGCTGGGGCTCTCCAACCGCGAGGCGGCGCATATCGCGGGCCTTAAGGAGCAGACCTTCAACACCTATGCCAAGCGGGTGCTGGCCAAGCTGCAGTCGGGGGGCCGCGCCGAGATGGCGCAGCGGCTGACCTGGCAGGCCTCATTGGGGAGAGCGTCATGAACAAGCTGACGCTTGACGCGCCCGTGCAGGGCCCGCCCGCCCCGGCCGGCAGCCCGCGCCCCGCAGCGGCCGCGCAGGGCCCCTCTGCACAGGACCGGCCCGCGGCGGAACAGGCCCCGGAACAACAGGCCCCGGCGCAGCAGAAAACCGCCGGCCCCGCCCCGGAAACCCGGACCGCCCAAGAGGCGCCTCAGCAGGCCAGCGCGGCCAGCCCCGGCCCAGCAGACAAACCGGCCCAGCCGCCGCGGCTGAGCGCGGCGGTGCTGGCGCAGATCGCCGCCGCCCTGCGCCAGGGCGGGCCCGATGGCGCGCCGCTGGCGGCACAGGCGGATCTGGTGGCGCTGCACAAGCGCATCGCCGAGATGTTCACCACTCTGAACGAGGGGCTGGGCGCCCAGGCGGCGCAGAAGGCCGCCGCCGACCGCGCCGCCCTGAGTGCCCGCATCGACCAGCTCGAGGATGCGGTGAACCGGATGGAGGGGGCGCTCAGGATCGAGTTTGAGCCGGTGCTGAAATCGGCGCTGGCCGAGGCTTTGGCGCAGGCCGCGCCGCCGCCGCGCCGCCGCTGGCGGCTGGGACTGGCGGCAGCGCTTCTGGCCGCGGCGGCCCTGGCGGCCGGCGCCTGGTGGCACCTGCCGCTGCAGGCGGCTGCGGCAGCGGCGGCGCAGATAATGGAGGGATGGCTCTAAACAGCTGATTTTGTCCCCATTTGGGGGCATCGCAGACCCGGCCTTTGCGCTGCAATACATCCAGAAGGCATAGTTTCGCCTTTTTGCCGAACCGCCTTGCGCGGCCGCGGCACCGGCGGGGGCAAGACCCGGGCAGCAGCTGCTGCCCTGCCCCGGACAGTTAATGAGGAGGACGTTTACCATGGGTATCGAAGACAGAACGCCAGACTGGGAAGTCTGCAACCCGGACTGCGACATCCGGTTCAGCGACAGGAAAACCGACCCGGATTACAATGACGGCACCACCGAAATCGGCGGCACCGACGGCAATGTGATCAACCTGAACGACCATGACGCCGGCGACAATGCCCGCGCCGGGGCTGGCGATGACGCGATCTACGGCAACGAGCGCAACAACCGGCTCGATGGCGAAGCCGGTCAGGATTATGTCGAAGGCCAGGACGGCGACGACGCGATCGAAGGCGGCACCGGCAATGACACCCTGTTCGGCGGCGATGCCGACGGCAAGGGCCATTATGAAACCGTGATCACCGGCTATGAAACCCGGGTCAACAAGGAAACCTGGGAAGAATACCAGGTGCCGGTCTACGGCAAGGTCTACATTGATGACGGCGACGACTGGATCGACGGTGAAGAAGGCTGCGATTACATCGACGGCGAAACCGGCAATGACACCCTGCTGGGCGGCGAGGAAAGCGACAGCGTCTTCGGCGGCAAGGGCGACGACCACATCTTCGGCGACGATGCCGACGGCAACTACAGCTATGCCGACGGCGACCGCGGCGACTACCTCTATGGCGAGCTCGGCGACGACTGCATGGACGGCGAAGGCGGCGACGACTGGATGTGGGGCGACATGGGCCAGTCCGGCGAAACCAAATATGACGGCCATGACACCATGTACGGCCGCGACGGCGACGACCGGATGAACGGCCAGGGCGGCCACGACCGCATGGCAGGCGGCCTCGGCGACGACCTGGTGATCGGCGGCTCCGGCAACGACGAGATGTTCGGCGACGAACGCCAGTCGCAGAACGACGATCTTGATTTCGGCGCCGACAGCGGCACCGGCAACAAGACCGAACAGGTCGATGGCGACGACTGCATGCTGGGCGGCACTGGCAACGACACCATGGACGGCCAGGGCGGCGACGACACCATGTTCGGTGAAGACGACGACGACCTGATGCAGGGCGGCCGCGGCAACGACCTGATGGATGGCGGCGCAGGCCGCGACGACGTCAACGGCGGCGCCGGCCATGACACCATGCGCGGCGGCTCCAACAACGACGTGCTGGAAGGCGGCGCCCAGGGCGACCTGATCTTCGGCGACAGCGGCACCAACCTCGGCGCCGATGTCAATGGCTACCGGATCGACTGGGACTGCTGCGACGAGGACGAAGTGCCGACCGAGGCCGCGCAGGGCCATGAAGTCGACGGGCTGAAAGAAGTCGATTGCCCGGATTGCTACACCCCGGAAGACGAAGGTGAAGACGGCAATGACCGCATCCGCGGCGGCTCCGGCGACGACACCATGTTCGGTGAAGGCGGCGATGACGTCATCGTCGGCGGCCGCGGTGCCGACTACGGCTATGGCGGCGACGGCAATGACCGTCTCTATGGCGGCAAGGGCGGCGATCTGCTGCACGGCAATGAGGGGGATGACTGCGTCCACGGCAATGCCGGCCATGACCGCCTCTATGGCGATGGCGGCAATGACACCATCAAGGGCGGCGGCGACAGCGACAAAGCCTGGGGCGGCACCGGCGACGACGTTGTCAAAGGCAATGACGGCGATGACTTCCTCTTCGGCGAGGACGGCAACGACAAAGTCTGCGGCGGCGACGGCAATGATGTGGCCCATGGCGGCGACGGCAGGGACACCGTCAAAGGCGACAAGGGCGACGACTTCGTGGACGGCGACGGCGGCAATGACAAGGTCTACGGCGGCGGCGGCAACGACGTGCTGGAAGGCGGCGAAGGCAATGACTACCTGAACGGTGGCTACGGTGCCGATTGCCTGTATGGCGAAGCCGGCAATGACAGGTTGGACGGCGGTCAACAAGACGATTTCCTGGACGGCGGCGCAGGTGACGACACCCTGTTCGGCGGCGACCGTAACGGCAACGACTTCCTGAAAGGCGGCGAAGGCGATGACTGCCTCTATGGCGGTGACGGCAAGGATGTCTTCATCATCGACCTGACCTGGAACGGCATGTCGTTCAGCTCCAACGATGGCAATGACACCATCAAGGACTTCGACATCGACCAGGACCACGATGTGCTGCTGTTCCGTGTCACCAATGTCGGCGGCGGCCTCGGCACCTCGGCGCAGGATGCCTTCGGCGCCCTCGACGGCGGCGGCGCCACCGTCACCGACAACGGCACCGACACCAGCATCAGCGCAGGCGGCGCCACGGTGAACATCCTCGGCCTGACCGGCAACGAGGCGCCGTTCACCTCGCTGGGACAGGACGCCATCCCGATCGGCGGCGTCGGCATCAACGCGGTGACCACCGGCGATGCGGGCTCTTACGAGGCGATCCGGGTGCTGACATCCGACACCGGCTTCGATGACAGCTTCGACAATATCTGGAATCACGCGGTCATCTGAGCCTTAGGAACGGCGGGCCCGGGGGCAACCCCGGGTCCGTCCAGCCCTGGTTCAGGACAGCGATTTGGTCCCCGGCCAAGGATTGCATCCTTGGACCAGGGCGCTGGTCTCCAGATTTTATAGCTTCAATTCGTGCAGCCGGGGGGCTACGACAATGAAGATAAGACGGGTTTTTGATGGTCAGCGGGGCGTGCTTGCCGCCATCTTCACGGCAAGCATCTTTGTAAACCTCCTTGTCCTGACAGCGCCGCTTTATATGCTGCAACTGTTTGCCCGGGTCATGGCCTCGGGCAGCATTCCAACCTTGATTGCTCTGACCACCGGCGCGGGCCTCGCGCTGGTGTTCTTTTTTCTGTTCGACATGATCCGCCAGCGCCTGGTGGCGCGGCTTGGCTCCCGGCTTGAGGCGCGGCTCAGCCCGCTGGTGCTGGACGGCATGATCAGCGGCCGGATGCCGCCTGCGCTGCGTCAGGCCGAACCGGTCCGCGACATTCAGGAGCTGCGCGGCTTTGTCACCAGCCCGGTGTTCCTGGCGCTGCTGGACGCGCCCTGGTCAGTGATCTTCCTGGCGCTGATCTTCCTGTTCAGCCCGGTGCTGGGGCTGGTGGCGCTGACCGGCATCGCGCTGCTGTTCACCCTGGGCCTGCTCAGCGAGATCATGGCCCGCAAACCCTTGGAGGAGGCCGGCAAACAGGCCTCTGAGACCAATGCCGCGGTGGCCGAGATGATGGCCAATGCCGGCCTGATCCATGCCATGGGCAAGACCGCGCCGCTGATCAAGCGCTGGCAGCTCAAGGCGTTTTCGGCGCTGGTGTTCAACACTTTGGCCACCGACCGGATGGCGCTGATAACCTCGCTGGCCAAGGCGGTGCGGATGGGGCTGCAGATCGCGGTGCTGGGCGTCGGCGTGGTGCTGGTGATCAACAACCAGCTGACACCGGGGCTGATGATTGCCTCCTCGATCCTACTGGGCCGCGCCGCAGCGCCGGTGGAACAGTCGATCGCCGGCTGGCGCGGCTTTCTGAAGGCGCGCAGCGCGCAGGCGCGGCTGAACATGTTCCTCGCCCATCTGGGCGCCGCGCCCGAGCGGCTGACCCTGCCCGAACCCGAAGGCCGGCTGTCGGTGGAAAACGCCACCGTGGTGCTGCCGGGGCGGCCCGATCCGCTGCTCCTGGACATCACCCTGGCGCTGAAGCCGGGCCAGTCGCTGGGGCTGATCGGCCCCTCCGGCGCCGGCAAGACCACATTGGCCCATGCGCTGGCAGGCTTGCAGCCCCTGGCGCGCGGCCATATCCGCATCGACGATGCCGCCCTCACCGACTGGGATCCGGCGCAGATCGGCCAGCACATCGGCTTCCTGCCGCAGCGGGTCGAGCTGTTCCAGGGCACGGTGGCGGAAAACATCGCCCTCCTCGACCCCGAGGCCCGGCCCTCGGATGTGGTGGCCGCGGCCAAGCTGGCGCAGGTGCATGAAATGATCCTGTCCCTGCCCGGCGGCTACAACGCCCCGGTCGGCCCGCGCGGCGAGTTCCTGTCGGCCGGCCAGCGCCAGCGCATCGGCCTGGCGCGCGCCTTTTTCGGCACCCGCAAGCTGATCATCCTGGATGAGCCCAACGCCAATCTCGACCCCGAGGGCGAAGAGGCCCTGGCCCGCGCCATCGAGGAAGCCTGCGCCCGCGGCGCCGCGGTGGTGGCGGTGACCCATAGGCTCAGCCTGTTGCGCCGGGTCAGCCATGCCGCCCTGTTGCAGGACGGCCGGATCGTCCGCTTCGGCGAGGCCCGCCAGGTGATCGAGGCGGCGCAGGCCCGGACCCAGGCCGCCCGGTCCCAGGACGACCCCAAGATCGCCCCCTTCCGCCACCGCAACGCGGAGGACAGCCCGGACAGGGGGGCAGCCGGCCCGCAAAGTGAAGGAGCAAGCGCATGAGCCTGGTGGAACATGAGGACCGCAGCCCGGCACCGCAGCCCGGCAGGGCCGCCGCCAGCAGCGGGTTCCGCGACCTGATGCCGGCCGGCGGCAGCCAGGATGTGCCGCTGCCGCAGCGCCCGCCGACCCGGGTGCGGCGGCTGGTGCTGTGGATGGCGGTCTGCGGCTTCGGCCTGTTCGGCGGGCTGGTGTTCTGGGCCGCCAAGGCGGAGCTGACCAGCGCGGTGGTGGCCTCCGGCGCCTTCAACGTGGCCGGCGACCGGCTGGCGGTGCAGCATCTGGAGGGCGGCATCCTGCGCGAGCTGAATGTGGCCGAGGGCGCCCGGGTGGCCAAGGGCCAGGTGGTGGCCCGGCTCGACGGCCGCCGCATCCAGGCGCAGCTGGCGATCCTGAACGGCCAGCTGGCCAGCCTCCTGGCGCAGCAGGCGCGGCTGCAGGCGGAACGCAAGAACAGCGACGTGCTGCAGCCGGGGCCGGAGCTGGCCCGGCTCACCGCCCAGGCGCCCGAGCTGGCGCAGCTGGTGGCGCTGCAGCAGGATCTGCTCACCTCCAACCGGGCGCTGTATCAGGGCCAGATGGACATCATCGAAGGCCGCGTCAGCCAGCTGGAGGATCAGCTGGAGGGCCGCGATGCCCGCATCCGCGCCACCGAGGAGCAGCTGGCGCTGGTGCAGGAGGAACTGGCCGACCTGACCGGGCTGCTTGAAAAGGGCCTGGTGCCAAAAACCCGTATCAGCCAGCGGCAGATGCAGCAAAGCGGCCTCTTGGGCACCCTCGGGGCGCTGGAAAGCGACCGCGGCAATGTGCTGGAGCGGATCGGCGAAACCGAGGAGCGGCGGCTGCAGGCCGGGCGCGACCGGGCGGCGCGGCTGGCGGCGCAAAGCCAGGACGTGCAGGAGCAGCTGCTGGACCTGCGCCAGCGCCTCGACGCCGCTTGGGACGTGGCCGAGCGCCAGATCATCCGCGCGCCGCGCGATGGCCGGGTGGTGGGGCTCTCCATCAACACCCTGGGCCAGGTGGTCGATCCCGGCCAGACCATCCTGGAGCTGATGCCCGAGGATGCCGGCCTCTTGGTGGAAACACGGGTTGCGATCGCCGATATCGACGAGGTCTCGATGGGCAGCCAGGCGCGGGTGCAATTGACCGCCTACAGCTTCCGCAGCACGCCGCCGGTGCGCGGCGAGGTGGTGATGGTGGCGGCAGGCAGCAGCACCGACCTGGCCACCGGCGAATCCTATTACCCGGTGCATATCCGCATCCAGGACGCGGATCTGGCAGCCCTGCCCAATGTGAAGGCGCTGCCCGGCATGCCGGCCCAGGCGATGATCGAAACCGGCCGCCAGACGCTGGCCGATTACCTGATCAGCCCGGTGCTCTCCAGCATGTCGCAGGCCTTGAAGGAAGGCAGCGGCTGAGGCCGCGCCGCAAGGACGGCAGGCGGCGGCCCCGGGGGGAGGACCGCAGCCCCTCCGCGGGCCCGCTTCAGCCGCAAGGCTGAGGCGGGCCTGCTGATGTGCCGCCGCCCCCTGCCCTCCCCTCAGCCCGCCGCACACAGCCCTTCCGGAAATAGGTCCGGTTCGGACCAAATGTTTCGCGCGCGAAACATTTGGTCAATAGTGCTGACCTTTTTGAGAAACCCGCATTCCGCCAGTCCAAGGCCAGGCGGAGGCCTGCGGCGCGGCTATCGGAACACAGAAAACGCGGCGGGCCGCCTTGGGCACCGCCGCGTCTTCCTGGCCGCAAATACTCAAAATCCAGCCCCAGCCCGGGGCGCGGCGGCGGCTATTGCGCGGCGCGTTTGCGGACCCAGCCCAGGAACGCCGCATCCGGCACCCTGAGCCGCGGCGCCCCCGAGCGCAGCCACATAGCGCGCCACTCCGCCTCCAGCGCATAGGCATCGGCGCCGGGGATCAGCGCCCGGGCCTCTTCCAGCGTCTGCGGCTTCAGGCTGGGCGCATTCAGCACCGCCTCGGTGACCGCCGCCTTCTGGGAGAAGCGGATCAGATCGCCCTCCAGCTCCTCCAGCGCGTAATCCGGCAGGGGCTGGGCGGTGATCATGTCGCGGATCATCTTGCGGAACACCCGGCGGGGCGAGGCCGAGCCGGATTTCTTCAAAAGCGTCTCCACCGAGACCTGCCAGCTGTTCTGCCGTCCGCAATGCTTGCGCGCCAGCTCATAGATCCGCCGCTCCAGCGGTTTCCTGAGCCGGAAATAATCGCGGCTCAGCGTCAGCACCGATTTCGACAAGACCGCGCGGTACAGCCAGTCGGAAAGCGTCACCGCCACATTCACCATCTTGCCGCCGCGGGCCTTGCGCACGATCTCCCATTTCTCAATCAGGCCGAACCCGCTGGTGACCTCCTGGCCGCCGGTGACGATATTGGTGGTGATGCGGGTGCCCGCGAGCCGCTCGAACGCCTCGCGCAGGCGCCGGTAGGCGTCGCCCGAGGTTTCGCGGTTGGTGGCAATCAGCAGGTCATGCGCTTTCAGATGCAAGGTCCGGCTCACCTGGCGGCCGGCATTCAGCGCCGCCATCAGCTGGCTGATGCAGAAGATCAGGATGTCCTTGTCGTGGATCGTCGCCAGCCCCTTGACGGAGGGCGTCACGGTGATCTCGGCGCCATTGTGCTGGTAGTTCAGAATCCGCCGGTCCGGCCTCGTGCCAAGCGAGAACAGCGGATGCTCCATCGACGCCAGATCGTTTTTGGGGATCGCCCCGAAGATATCGCAAAGGAAAAAATCCCCCTGCCCCTCTGGCGGAATCCCGCCCGCTGTCAGCTCTGCCGCCATCTGCCTGCCCGTGATCTGCTCTGCCGGCCGCCGGATTTCTGCGAATCCTGTGCGGCCTGTTTTATCGTGGTTTTGATTACGCTCACCCTAAGGTTATCCACAAGCCGCGGCAACGGGGGTTCGGAATCGCTTTATCGGGGGTTCGGAGTCGTTTGATCGGGGTTTCAGAGTCACCGCCCCCCAAAAAACCGCCCTCAACCCCAATGAAAAAAGGGCTTTGCGCGAGGCCTCCTCTCCCTATAACTAATAAATAACTCATAATTAACAGGGCAGATTTTTTTGACCGCCCTGAAATCCCCCCGCTGCCCCTGCCGCAACTGTTGAATTTGCTTAGAAAAATCAGGGGTGATGCGCATAATGCTTCCATGTGCGGTGTTTTCTGGTATCCTCTCCAAAAGGCAGCACATCGGGCGGCAAAGCCGCAGACAGCAGCAAATCACACGGGCAGGGCCGCAAGGCCCACACACAGCAGGCAGATCCTCATGGCGCGAGATATCCACAGGAAAGACCTTCCTCGGGCAGGCGGCAGCCTTCCCCCCTATTTCAGCATCGATCCGGATGCGGCGCTGGCCGACCTCGATCCCCCCGCCAGCACCGCAGGCTTTGCCGAGATCGCCGCCGCCTGTGCGCAGGGCCGCGCCGATCTGGCCAGCCGCGGCATGAACGAGGAGGGCCGCAAGGAGCTGCGGCTGTTCTCCACCTGGGAAATCACCCGCTATCTGATCCCGGTCGCCCAGGCCCATTTCCGCCGGGTGCTGAAGGCCAATCCCGATCTGCCCCAGGGCCGCTCGGAAACCGAAGGCGGCGCCAAATGGTTCACCCTTGACGAGGTGCTGACCTTACGCGCCCATTTCGGCAGCCAGGGATCGAAGGCCAAGGAATACATCCCCTACCGCCCCGAAGGGCTGCCCGCAAAAATGGTCGCGGTGGCGAACTTCAAGGGCGGCGTCGGCAAGACCTCCACCGCCGCGCATCTGGCGATGTCCGCCGCCCTCGACGGCTACAAGGTGCTGGTGATTGATCTCGACAGCCAGGGTTCGATGACCTCGATCTTCGGCGGCCGGGTTGACGACGAATGGCAGACCGCCTTCCCGCTGCTGGCGCGCCACTACGGCGAACATCTCAGGGCCGAGAACCAGCGCCGCCTCGACCGCGGCGATGCCCCGCAGCCGCTGGACGAGGCGCTGGATGCGGCGATGGAGATGACCGCCCAGGACGTCATTCAGGAGACCCACTGGCCCAACATCGATCTGATCGGCGCCCAGCTGAACCTCTATTGGGCGGAATTCCAGATCCCGGTCTGGCGGATGGCAGCGCGCAGCTGGAAGCTGTGGGATGCGCTCACCGAGCGGCTGCAGGCAGACGGGGTCTTGGACCAATACGATGTGATCTTCATCGACACGCCCCCGGCGCTTGGCTATCTGACGATCAACGGGCTCTCCGCCGCCGACATCCTTTTGGTGCCGATGGGCGCATCGTTTCTGGAGTTCGATTCCACCGGCCGCTTCTTTGACATGCTGCATTCCACCTTTGCCTCGATCGAGGAGGGCGAGAACCTCGCCGCGCGGGCACTTGGCCGGCCCGGTCTCAGCTTTGAATGGGACGCGGTGCGCACCGTGATCACCCGCTACGACAGCGCCCAGCAGGGCGAGCTGGCCGCACTCATGCAGGCCTATATGGGCCGGGTGCTCAGCCCCCATAAGCAGGATTACACCGCCCTCATCGGCCAGGCCGGCGAGCAGGTCTCGGGCATCTACGAGGCCGACTACCGCGACTTCAACCGCGAGACCTATGCCCGCGGGCGGGAAACATTCGATGAAACCTATGCCGCCTTCAAGAAGCTGCTGATCGGGGTCTGGCGGCGCGAGGCGTTGCAGGATGAGCAGGATCAGCGCGCGGCGGGCTAAGGCCCTTACAAGGACTTTCCGGTATCATGCAGGCCGGAGACATGAGGACAGGTCAGGATAGAACATGGCAAAACGCAAACGGCTCTCCCCGGCGCAGACCGGTTACCTGACGGCGGCGCCTGCGGGCAAACCCGCGCTTGGCGGCCCGGCCAGCGTCGGCGCCGCACCGATTGCCCAGGTGGCCTCCGATGCCTCGGCCCAGGCGGCGCTGCAGGAATTGTCCGGGGTGCTGGAAAATGCCCGCGCCAAGGGGCTGATGATCGAACAGCTGCCGCTGGAGCGGGTCGACGAAAACCATCTGGTGCGCGACCGTATCGAACAGGACGAGGAAGAGCTGCAGGCGCTGATGGCGTCGATCCGCAGCCGCGGCCAGCAGACCCCGGCGGAAGTGGTGCCGCTGGAGGATACCTTCGGAGGCCGCACCCACGGGCTGATCTCCGGCTGGCGCCGGCTGACCGCCCTGCGCAGGCTCTATGAAGAAACTTCAGACCCGCAATTCGCCACAATCAAGGCGCTGGTGATCAAGCCCGACAGCGCCGAAGACGCTTATGTGGCGATGGTCGAGGAGAATGAAATCCGGGTGAACCTCAGCCATTACGAGCGCGCCCGGATCGCGGTGCGCGCCTGCAAGGAGGGCGTCTTCACCCGCCGCAAATACGCGCTGCAGGCGCTGTTCGGCAATGCGACCCGCACCAAACGCTCTAAGATCGGCAGCTTTGTCACCCTGGTTGAAGCCCTTGATGCGGTGCTGTTCTACCCCACCGCCATCAGTGAGAAACTGGGCCTGGCGCTGGTCCACAGGATCGAGGCGGACCCGGGCTTTGCCGGCCGCGCCACCCAGGCGCTGCAGGCCGCGGACCGCTCCAGCCCCGAAGCCGAGCTGGACGTGCTGATGCGTCTTGCGGACGGGGATGCCGGCGGGGATGCCCCGGCGCAAGCGGCCGTATCAGACACTGATATCCCCCCTGCCCCGGCCGATGACACTCCGGCTGTCCCGCCAGCCCGGCCGGCACCCGAGGCGCAGGTTCCGGCGCCGGTGCCGCCGCTGGTCAGCCGCCCGCGGGTGCGCGGCGCCTATGAGTGGGACGCCGCCCAGCCCGGCGAGCGGATCTCCCTGCCCGCGCCCCGCGGCGTGACCCTCGGCTATACCCCCAGCGAACAGAAGATTGAGATCAGCGGGCCCGGCGTCAACGCCGCCCTGGTGGAGACACTGCAGGCCTGGCTGAAAACACTCTGATCAGAATCTTCAGGCTCTCATCTTTCTCCAAATACTCCCGCCGGAGGCAAAAGGGCTTTTCCTCGGAAAAGCCCTTTTTAGACTCTGATATCTGCCAGGCGCGCGAGTCTGAAACAGGTCAGCACAGTTGACCAAATGTTTCGCGCGCGAAACATTTGGTCCGAACCGGACCTATTTTCAGGAGGGGCTCAGCAGCCCCGCCCCACCGCCACATAACTCTCGAACCCCGCCCGTTTGGCGGTTTTCGGCGAGTAGATATTGCGCAGGTCCGCCATCCGCGGCACCTCCATCTTGCGCGCCAGTTTCTTCAGATCCAGCGCCCGGAACTCGTTCCACTCGGTCAGCAGCACCACCAGATCGGCATTCTGCGCCGCTCTGTAGGGATCCTCCTCCCATTTGACGCCGGGCAACAGCGCCTCGCCCTCGGCACGGCCCTGCGGGTCCACCACCCGCACCTTGGCGCCGCCGCCGACCAGGGCCGGCACGATGGTCAGGCTGGGCGCGTCGCGCATGTCATCGGTATTGGGTTTGAAGGTGACCCCCAGCACCGCCACGGTCTTGCCGTTGAAAGAGCCGCCGCAGATGTCGCGCAGCTTTTCCACCATCCGGGCTTTCACCTCGTCATTGACCCGCATCACCGTCTCGGTGATCCGCATCGGAAAGCCATGGTCCTGGCCGATCCGCGCCAGCGCCGCGGTGTCCTTGGGAAAGCAGGAGCCGCCATAACCCGGGCCCGCGTGCAGGAACTTGTTGCCGATACGGCCGTCAAAACCGATGCCGCGGGAGACTTCCTTGACGTCCGCGCCGACCCGCTCGCACAGCCCGGCCACTTCATTGATGAAGGTGATCTTGGCCGCCAGAAACGCATTGGCGGCGTATTTGATCATCTCGGCCGATTCCAGATCGGTGGACAGGACCGGGTAGTCGCGCAGGTACAGCGGCCGGTAGATCTCCGCCATCACCTCGGCGGCGCGGTCGTTCTGCACCCCGACCACCACCCGGTCGGGTTTCATGAAATCCTCGATCGCGGCGCCCTCGCGCAGGAACTCGGGGTTGGAGGCGACATCGAACTCCGCCTGCGGATTGGCCCTGGCGATCACCTGTTTCACCTGCCGGTTGGTGCCCACCGGCACGGTGGATTTGGTCACCACCACCGCATAACCGGTGAGGGCTGCGGCGATCTCTTCGGCCGCTGCCATCACATACGTCAGATCCGCATGGCCGTCGCCGCGCCGGGTCGGGGTGCCGACGGCGATGAACACCGCCTCGGCGCCCGCAACCGCGGCGGCCAGATCGGAGGTGAAACTGAGCCGCCCGGCGGAGACGTTCTTCTCCATCAGCTGCTCCAGCCCCGGCTCGTAGATCGGCACTTCGCCGCCCTGCAGCCGGGTGATTTTACTCTCGTCCTTGTCGACGCAGACCACATCATGGCCGAAATCCGAAAAACAAACGCCGGACACCAAGCCGACATAGCCGGTGCCAATCATTGCAATACGCATGGAATGCCCTTTTCCCAATCCCCGTCCGGCGGCATGGCTGCCGCCATTATCATGAGTTTAGGGGAATATACCGCGCCGGACAGGGCGCAAGCCGGTTTTTGTGCTGCGGCCGCAGCAGGCGGAGAATAGGTCCGCTTCGGACCAAATGTTTCGCGCGCGAAACATTTGGTCCGAAGCGGACCTAAGTGGCGGCGATGAAATCCATCTGTCCGGCGGCAGGCGGAGGCCTGCGGCGCCTGAGTATCTTTAACCGATAAGACGCAGAGAAGCGGCGCAGGCCCTTCGCGTCTTTCTGGTTTTAAATACTCAAATCCTCCGGCTGTCCCCCCGGCTGGCCCCGGGTCAGAGCCGGTAATAGTCCCGGTACCAGGCGGCAAAACGGGCAACGCCCTCGGCAACGCCGACCCGGGGCTGATAGCCGGTCAGCTCGGTCAGCAGGGTGGTATCGGCCCAGGTGGCGGGCACGTCGCCGGCCTGCATCTCCATCATGTTTTTCTGCGCTTCAATGCCAAGGGCCGCCTCAAGGGCCGCGATATACTCCATCAGCGGCGTCGGCTGGCTGGCGCCGATATTGACCACCCGGAACGGCGCCACCGGGCTGAGACTGTCCTGCTGCGACACCGGTTCCGCGCCCGGCACCGCATCGATCAGCCCGGTGATACCGGTCACCAGATCGTCGATATAGGTGAAGTCGCGGCTCATGCGGCCATGGTTGTAGACGTCGATCGGCTGGCCTGACAGCATTGCCCTGGTGAATTTGAACAGCGCCATGTCGGGCCGGCCCCAGGGGCCGTAGACGGTGAAAAACCGGAACATGGTGACCGGCAGGGCGTAAAGATGCGCATAGGAATGCGCCATCGATTCATTGGCCTTTTTGGTGGCGGCATAAAACGACATCTGATGGTCGGCCTGCTGGCGCTCTTCAAACGGCATGTCGCTGTTGGCGCCGTAAGCCGAGGAGGTGGAGGCCATCAACAGGTGCTTCGGCGGATGGGCGCGGGCGGCTTCCAGCAGTTCAAAGACGCCGATCAGATTGGCCTCCAGATAGTCGCGCGGCGCGTCAATCGAATGGCGCACGCCGGCCTGGGCGGCCAGGTGGATCACCGCATCGGGCTGATGCTCTTCGAACAGGGTCATCAGGCGGCCGGGGTCTTCCAGCTTGCCGATCACCGGGGTGAACCCCGGGGTCTGCGCCAGCATCCCGTGGCGGCGCTGTTTCAGCGCCACGTCGTAATAGGGCGACAGGCAATCGAGCCCGATGACCCGCCAGCCTGCCGCCAGCAGCCGCGCCGCCAGGTGATATCCGATGAAGCCGGCCGAACCGGTGATGAGAGCTGTCTGCATGGGTCTTAGGTGGCGGCTTCCCGCGCGGCTGTCAAACGCTTTGGCAGGCGGAACAGTGGCGGGACGGGGGCGGAAAGGCGGGCCGGGGCCGGCGGTCCGGGACGGCCGGCAGGGGTAAAGGATTTGACAGCGGCGGGGATTTATGAGCTTTCGGGCGCGCGCAGGCGGCCTCGGGTGCCGCGGCATCACAGACCATCAGACAGGCAAGGAGCCCCCCGGTGAATACAGCACAGGCAATCGGCACAGTTGCGGCAGAACCGGCCGCCCAGGGCGCCGGGACCGGAGTCGGGCAGGACGCGGACCGGGGCGCGGGCCGGCTGGTGGCGGTGGTGGTGACCCACAACCGGCTGGACAAGCTCAAGGCGACGGTTGCGCGGCTCTTGGAAAGCCCGGCGCATGAGCTGGCGGCCCTGGTGGTGGCGGACAACGCGAGCAGCGACGGCACCGGGGCCTGGCTGGCGGCACAGGACGACCCGCGGCTGGATGTCTGCGTGAGCCAAACCAACCGCGGCGGCGCCGGCGGGTTCGAGATGGGCATGCGCCGGGCGATGGAGCAGCACGCGCCGGACTGGCTGGTGGTGATGGATGACGATGCCCGCCCGGCGCCGGGCGGTCTGGCTGCGTTCCGCAATCTGGCCGCGCATCGCGATGACGGGGCCGGATGGGATGCGGTGGCGGCGGCGGTCTATTTCCCTGACGGCCGGATCTGCGAGATGAACCGGCCCTCGCGCAACCCGTTCTGGCACGCCCGCGAATTCCTGCGCACCCTGTTCGGCGGCGGGCGGTCCGGCTTTCATGTGCAGCCCTCGGATTACGAAGGGCCGGGGATGCAGATCGATGTCACCTCTTTTGTCGGCTTCTTCATTTCCGCCGATGCGGTGCGGCGCATCGGCTATCCGGATCCGGAATTGTTCATCTATGGCGATGACGGGCTCTATACGCTGGGGCTGACCAAATCGGGCGGCCGGATTGGCTTTGAGCCTTCGGTGCGCTTCGAGCATGATCTCAGCACCTTCCAGGGCAAGGGCGGCGGCCGGGACAAGGCCGACGCGGCGCAGCGCGGCCGTTTTATACCGCTGTGGAAGGCCTATTATTACCACCGCAACCTGCTGCTTCTGTACCGGATGGCGGCGGGCTGGCTGTTCTGGCCGGCGCTTCTGGTGGTGCTGCCGAAATGGCTATTGAAGGTGCGTCAGCACGGCGGCGCCCGCAGCGCCTTCCTGCGGCTGATGGGCCATGCGGTGCGCGACGGGCTGCGGCGCCGCACCGCAGTGCCGCATGACCGGGTGCTGGAGCTGTCCGGCGAGGGTTGAGCGGATCCGCGCCGCGGCCGGGCGGGCTTGCTCTGCCGTCAGCGGTTCAGGATCACCCGGTGATAGCGGCCCATCAGCACCAGCCCGAGCGCCAGCAGGACCAGGCTGATGAGCAGAACATAAGCGATGCTCGCATAAGATGCGGAATAGGTGGGGTAGAAGGCGCTGCGCATCAACCCGGTCAGATGCAGCAGGGGGTTGTACCACAGGATGTCCCGGGCCAGCGGCGGCAGGTCCTCGTAGAGGTAGAGAATCCCGGAGGCCAGGAACAGCGGCCGGGTGATGATCGACCAGATCATATCCCATAGGGGGTAAAGCCCCATCAGCACGCAGTTCAGGGTGCCGGCACCGAGGCCCAGAACCATGCCCAGGCTCAGGGCCATCACCGCAACCGGCAGATCCAGAACCGCCCGGCTGTCAATCACCGACAGCACCCCGCCGATCAGCAGAAAGGTGATCAGAACGCCGGTCAGGCTGTTCAGCAGGAACCGGGCCAGCACCGCATCCACCCAGGTGACTGCCGGAAATTTCAGCAGCGGTTTGGAATACGCGATGGCCCGGGCGGTGGTGTTGGAGATGGTCTGGTAGAGGTTAAAGATCATATAGCCGGTGGCATAAAACAGCAGGAAGCTGGTGCCGAGAGAGGGGGTGCGGATCACCAGAGAAAAGCCGATCGACAGGAACAGAATCGCCGCCAGCGGTTCCAGCACCGCCCAGAGATAACCGCCGGGCGTGCGGCCGTAGCGGGTCGACATCTCGCGCAGAATCAGTGCGCCGATGGTGCGCGCGGCTGCAAAGCGGCGGTGTGCGGACTTGGGGATCTGGGCCGCAGGAATTGCGGCCGGGGCGATCGGGGCCGCCGGAGCAGCTGGAGGGGGGCTGGCCATGAGGATATGCGGTCATTGTGTGGTTGTGAATGGATGCGTCGCAGGCGATACTATGAAAGAAAGACGGGGCAATTACAAACGGCTGCAGGCCGGGGTGCGCAGATTATGAAACAGGATCGTCCGGCGGCGCGGCGCAAGTCTGCCGCCCAATTCCGGTCTGGCCGCAAACGCGCGGGCCAGAGCAGCCCGGCAGACCCGCAGCAGCCCGCAGCGGATGCGGGCAATGTGAAACCTCTGCCCGGTGCGCTTGGCCCCCAGGATACTGGCACAGACCCTGGAAGCGGCGGCGGCAAGGGCGGGGGAAAACGCAACAAGCTGCGCAAATGGCGCAGCCGGGCCAAGGCGGCCCTGACCGAGCTGGAAACCCTGCGGGCGGAGCAGTCCGTCTATCCGGTGGCCCGCCCGGCGCAGATGAAGAAACGCCATTGGGGGCTGATCGCCAGTTTTGCACTGATGGTGCTGGCGCCGCTGGCCGCTGCGGTGTTTTACCTGTTTGCCGTGGCCGAGGATCAATATGCCTCGACCGCCGGCTTCACGGTGCGCAGCCAGGACAGCTCGGGCGCCAATGATCTTTTGGGCGGGCTGGCCAGCTTTGCCGGCAATACCGCCGCCTCGGACAGCGACATCCTTTATGAATTCATCCAGAGCCAGGAAATGGCCGCCGCGGTGGAGGCGCGTCTGAACCTGCGCGGCCATTACAGCCAGCACTGGCCGGCGGACTGGGTGTTCTCGGTCTGGCCGGACGCCAGCCTGGAGGAGCTGGTCTGGTACTGGCAGCGGATCGCCAGGATTTCCTATGACAGCGGCTCCGGGCTGGTCGAGGTGCAGGCGGTGGCTTTTGAGCCGGAGATGGCCCGGGCGGTGACCCGCGCCATCGTCGAGGAAAGCCAGATCCGCATCAATGCGCTGAATGAACAGGCGCGCGCCGATGCGATGCGCTATGCCGAAGCGGACCTGGCAGAGGCGGTGGAGCGGCTCAAGGGCGCGCGCGAGGCGCTGACCCAGTTCCGCACCCGCACCCGCATTGTCGATCCGGAGGCCGATATTCAGGGCCGCATGGGGGTGATGAACAACCTGCAGCAGCAGCTGGCCGAGGCGCTGATCGAATACGACCTGCTGGCCGGCTCGGTGGCGCCGGGCGATGTGCGGCTGAAGACCGTGCAGCAGAAGATCGGGGTGATCCGCGAGCGGATCGATATCGAGCGCCAGACCTTTGCTTCCAGCAACACGGATACCGGCGCGGTGGGCGAGGATTACCCCTCGCTGATCTCCGAGTTCGAGCGCCTGACGGTGGACCGCGAATATGCCGAGGTAGTCTACCGGGCGGCGCTGACCGCGCTGGAGACGGCGCGCGACGATGCCGCCCGCCAGAGCCTCTATCTGGCAACCTATATCAAGCCGACCCTGGCTGAAGAGGCGGAATACCCGCGCCGCTTTGTGCTGAGCGGGCTGGCCGGGCTGTTCCTGGTGCTGATCTGGGCGATTTCGGCGCTGGTCTATTATTCGATCCGCGACCGCAGCTGAGATCATGCTTGAGGAGGCCTGTGCGATGAGACGGTTGCCGGATGCCATCACCGCGGCGGCGCGCCCTTCGGGCCGGGCGGCGCAATCCCCTGCCGGCGGGCCGGGCGGCCCGGCATGATCCGCTTTGAGAACCTCACCAAGAGCTTCTGGCTCAAGGGCGAGCGCAGGATTGTCATCGACAATCTGAACCTCACCCTGCCGGCAGGCAAATCCCTGGCGCTCCTGGGCCGCAACGGGGCCGGGAAATCGACGCTGCTGCAGATCATCGCAGGCATCATGCGCCCGGATCACGGGCGGGTGGTCAGCGACGGGACCCTGTCCTGGCCGGTCGGGCTGGGGGGCTCGTTCCACCGCGAGCTGAGCGGCGCGGAGAATGTCCGCTTCATCGCCCGGATCTACGGGGTGGACACCGATGATCTGGTGGCTTTTGTCGAGGATTTTGCCGAGCTGGGCAAATTCTACCATATGCCGATGCGCAGCTATTCCTCCGGCATGCGCTCGCGGCTGACCTTCGGCGCCTCGATGGGGATCCGGTTCGACACCTATCTGGTGGATGAGGTGACGGCCGTAGGGGACAAGGCCTTCAGACGCAAAAGCCGGATGGTGTTTGCCGAGCGGATGCGGCATTCCAGTGCGATCATGGTCAACCATTCGATGAACCAGGTGCGTGAGTTCTGCGATGCCGGGCTGGTGCTGGAGCAGGGCAAGATGCGGTATTTCGACGATCTGGAAGAGGCAATTGCCGTGCATGAGGCCATGCTGGCATAGGGAATGCCCCTTGTTAGAGCCTGTTTTGCATGTTGCGCGCCCGGCAGGGGGGAGACTGCGCCGCGGCATTCCCGGCGGAATTTGCCGATTCCAGCCGCCGCGGGAGAACGCGGACGTGTACTTCCTGGCACGGCTGCAGTATGCAGCGGGCGGTTCTGGACGGGTGTAAGAGGGGACAGGTATGAAAGACGCAGCGGCGGCCGCGGCCGGGTTTACCACATTGCAGGCGCTGATGTGGCCTGAGCCGGGGATCTGCACCGAGCGGGAGCTGTATCTGCGCGCGCAGGGCCCGGCCGGGCCGGTGGACGCCCCGGATGGCGCCCCGGGCGGCTACCGGTTTTTTGCGGGCAGCTGCGCCCGGTTCGACACCTGGTTCAACCTGTTCAATGCCGGCACCTGGAAACGCCAGTGCAGCCTGCAGAGCCTGTTTCTGCTGCTGGAGGGCGAAGGCACCTTCACGGTGTCGGTTTTTTCAGCGCCGCGCGGCCGTTCCTGGGACCGGACGGATTGCATTGCCGAGCTGGTGCCAGGCGAACCGGTCCGGCTGGATCTGTCGGCGGTGCTGGAGGAGGCCGGGGACACCGCGGTGCTGTTTTTCGAGCTGCAGGCCGCGGGCGGCGACGCCGTGCTGACCCAGGCCGCCTGGCAGACGGCGGATGCGCCGCGGCGCACGCCGCGGCTGGCGCTGGCCGTCACCAGCTTCAAGCGCGAGGCGGAAGTGGCGCGCACGGTGGAGCGCTTCAGCGCCTTCCGCGCGCGCTCCTGGATGAAGGATCACGTGCAGCTGATCGTCACGGATAACGGCCAGTCGGTGGAGCTGCCGCCGCAGGACGGGGTCACGGTCATTCCCAATGAGAACCTGGGCGGCGCGGGGGGCTTTACCCGCGGCCTGCTGGAAGCGCGCGCCCGCGGCGCGTCCCATTGCCTGTTCATGGATGACGATGCCTCGATCCATATGCAGAGCCTGGAGCGCAGCTGGATGCTTCTGGCCTATGCCGAGGATCCCGCCACCGCCATTGCCGGCGCGATGATCAGCGAGCAGCACCGCTGGGCAATCTGGGAAAACGGCGCCTGCTTCTTTACCCGCTGCCTGCCGCTTCACATGGGCACCGACCTGCGTGATTTCGAACAGGTGGCAGAGATGGAATGGGAGGTTTCCGGGCCGCCGCCGCAGGGGCTTTACGGCGGCTGGTGGTATTTTGCCTTTCCGGTGGAGCAGGCGGAACACCTGGCGTTTCCGTTCTTCGTGCGCGGCGATGATGTCAGCTTTTCGCTGGCCAACGGGTTCAACATCGTGCGCCTCAACGGGGTGGTGTCCTTCCAGGAGAGCTTTACCGAGAAGGAAAGCCCGCAGACCTGGTATCTGGATCTGCGCAGCCACATGGCGCATCACCTGAGCCTGCCCGCCTTGGATGTCGGCGCCACGGGGGTGCTGAAAATCGCTGTCTGGTTCTTCCTGCGCAACCTGCCGCGGATGCATTACGACACGCTTGCCGCGATCAACCTGGCGGTCGAGGATGTGATGCGGGGGCCGCAGTTCTTTGACGAAAACGCCGACATGGCCGGGCGCCGGGCGGACATCAAGGCGCTGACGGCAGCCGAGGCCTGGCAGGATCTGGAGCCGGATGCGGTGCTGCCGCCGGTGCGCCATCAGCCGCCTGCCGCCTGGCGCCGGCATCTGATGAAGCTGACCCTCAACGGGCTGCTGATCCCGGGCTTTGCCCGGCTGGGGCGGCGGATCACCGTGCAGGCCGAAAGCCGCGGCGCGCTGGGGATCTGCTGGGGCGCTGCTGAGATTACCTTTTTGAATGCCGCGCGCAGCAAATATTACACCGTGCGCCATCGCAAGAAAGCGGCCTGGCGCGAGACGCTGCGGTTTGCCAAAAACGCCCGCGCCTTCCTGAAGGCCTATGACCAGCTGGCCGCCGATTACCGCGCAGGCTACGGGACGCTGACCAGCAACGCCTATTGGCAGGCCAAGCTGGGGCTGGCCGAAGCGTCGGAGCGCCAGGCCGCGGAATAGGGGCCGGCGCCGGGGGGCGGCTCTTGCAGACCCCGGCGCCGGCCGCATGGCCCGGGCCGGGGATCTTGGTCTTACCCTTGCTTTTCGGCTTGTGCGGCTTCCCGTTCCGCCAATTCAGCCGCCTGATGGGCAATCACCGTTTGCATCAGCGGGGTGACCAGGTCGCGCATCAGCGCGTAGCTGTCGGCGGGCAGTTCCATCCGCGCCAGCGGCGCATCAGCAGCCGGCAGCGGGTCGAAGAACAGCTCTTCGCGGCCGAAATAGCGCTGTGCGACGGCGCGGTTGCCTGCGGCATAGCCGGCCATCACCGCGGCGCGTTGTTCAGGTGGCATTAGCCGCTCCGACTGCTTCTTGCTGCCGCCGTACAGGGCCTTGTCGATTTCGGCGCAGGCCGCGGTCAGCACGCCGCGATAGCCGGGCTGCGCCTCGTCCAGCGGCAGGCAGCGCATGAATTCCGAAATCGCGGGCGAGTAGCTTTCGTTGATATGCGCGGGTGCCCGGAACCCCTCCCGGTCGGTCAGGCCGATGCTGTCGCAGAAGGTTTCGATCGGGCCGCCCTTCATCTGGTCCCGCTCATGCACGTTCACGATGATGTTTTCCTGCCCGAACAGCGCCTCCAGATGGCGCAAGTAGCGGTCGTAGTGGATCCAGTGGAAATCCTCGCGCACCGCCATGAAGTCATCGAAGGTGCAATGGCTCAGCTTCCGGTTCCACTGCCATTTGATGTTCTGAAAGAACCAGCTCTCCAGCCAGCTGTCCTGGCGGCGCAGGGTGAAGACCAGTTTGACGTCGAACCACTCGCGGAACGCCGCCAGCACGGAGAGATCGCGGCGCATGCAGACGTCCTCGTCGCTGAGGATCACTGTGTGGATCGGATGCGGCCGCTTGTCGGCCCGGGCGGTGAGGGTCTGGGCCACGTCCGCAGGGCTGCGTTCACCGCTGAACAGCTTGTTCATCAGCTTCAGATGGCGGCGGACCTTGAACGGGTAGAAGACCCCTTTTTCCTGAAGCGGATCGAAATTTGCATGCAGATATTCCTGCAGGGCAGAGGTCGCGGTCCGGTGGGCGCCGATATGGAGGATCAGTGTGCGTTTCAACCTGGGTACCTGTGATGTTCTGCGGCCGGCGGCCTTTGACTTTACGGGGGGTGCTTAGCGTTTTTTCGGGCCAGTGCCAAAGAAAATCCCCGGCCCTGGCCTGGCCCTAGGCTGTATCCGGCCGGGCCAGGGTGGCGGTGATTTCATCCAGAGTTTCCCAGACCGCCTTGGCGTTCTTGCGATGGGCCGGGGAACCGGCGGCAATGTCGTCGGGCGCGCGCTGGGACACCGAGACCTGGTATTCCTGGCGCCAGGCCCGGGGCATTCTCCGGATCAGGGTTGCGATGCGGGTTGCAGCTTCCTTCAGCCGGGTTTTCTGATCCGGGCTGAAATGGGCATCGGCAGAGAAATCCTGCCCGTCTTGAGAGGTGCCGTCGCGGCTGCGCAGCAGTTCCTCCTCCAGGATGGGCTGGTCGAAAAACTGGCGGTCTATTGCGCCGGCATCGTCCCGGAACGCGTCCAGCAGGTGGCTGGCGCTGGCCTGGTCGAGCGCGGGTTTTTCGCCGCTGCGCCCTTCCTGTGCCGAGAGGCTGCGCTGCAGCGCGCCGCCAAGAGCCAGCCTGTGATGGTCCGCCAGCTCCTGGCGGCGCCAAATCTGCTGCACGAGGCGCAGGCCGGACAATTCCGCGACGGAGAGCGCCTCATTGACCGTGTCCAGGGGCAGCAGTTCGAATTTCCCGCCGCCAAGGGCGTGATGGAAGAAATCGGACACCGCGTCGCCATCGCGCAAGGCGCTGCGCACAAAAGGGCGCAGGATCATGCTGCTGCCAAAGACGCTGCGCCAGGCTGGGAAGCGCTTGGCATAATAGAGCGTCGGCACGGTGGTGATGAAGCGGCAGAATTCCGGCAGGGAGCCGTCGAAAGTGCCAGTCTTCAGCCGCTGGCCATAGGCCGAGAGGGCGCGCGAGGCATGCGGGCGCACGTAGGAGATCGTGCGCACGGGCAAGCCGGGGAAATACGCCGTCAGCACCTGGCGCAATTGGTGCGGGCTGCGCCGGGCCAGGAATTCGGTCGAGATCACGCCGGTGCCGCCGTCGCGGGCGGCAAACCAGTCGCGGATGCCGCCGAATTGCGCCTGCACGAAAGCGGGGTCGGCGTCTGCCTTCAGCGCATTGGCCAGCGGCGCGTTGTTGAGATGCTGCTGGGGGATGAGCCGTGCCGTGCTGCAGCGCCAGGCACCGGCGTTCAGCACCGATTGGATCGAGCTGGTTCCGGTCTTCGGGTCTCCTGTGTGAACAAGCAGCTCCTGTATCATTGCCGCCTCCCGTCAGGCGTCGAAACGCGTGAAATCGAATGTGCTCCAGCGGGCATACCGCGCCGTCGTGCGCCGGGTGCCATGTCTCTGGGTAGGCAGCAGACGCAGCGCATGGTGCGCGTGGCGTCAGTCATCGGAGGCGCTCCCGGTGTCGTTGGAGAGGGGGTAGCCGAAATATTCCCAGGCCCGGACCAGATTGCGTGTCCGGTAGCCTTTGGGGAAGTCGGCGATATATTTGCCGTTGGAGTTCTTCACCGCGCTGAAGCGGTCCGCCAGCGGCAGCGGAGCGGGGCGTTTTTCGAGGTCGCAGAAGGCGGCAATCCGCGCGGCCGTGCCGTCCGGATCCTCGCAGAAATCCTCGTAGCGGGCCAGGATGCAATCCTCGCCAAGATCCTGGAAGGCCTTCATATAGGCGGTGTTCCAATGGGCCATCAGCTGCGGCACCGGCAGTTTGTGCCACTTGCGGGTGGACAGGGAAACGGCGCGGGGATCGCGGGTCCAGACGACGAAACGGGCGTCGGGGAACAGGCTGCGAAAATAGGGGATCCGCACGATATTGGGGGGTGATTTCTCCAGCAGCACCGGCGAGTCACCGCTGGCCCAGCTGCTCCATTGGGCCAGCAGCCGTCGGCCGGTCTTGCGGGCCCGCTCGGGTTTCTTCAGCGGCGCAAATTGCATCTGCGGATAAAAGGCAAAGGCGCCGGGCCCGCCGAAGGGGCGTTCTGCCATGTACACGTCTTGCAGGAACTGGCCTTCGTTTTCGGGCACTTTGGCTGATTGAAAGAAGCTGACACTGTAATGGGCGCAAAGATAGTCATGCAACAGCGTCGTACCGCTGCGGTGCAGACCACAGATGAACACCGGACGCTTGATGCGAACCGCCTCGGGCGGGGAGGTCCGCACCCGGCGGCGCTTCACCTGGAGGTCTGATTCCCCCAGACGTTCCAGCGTGTCGCGCGCCTGGCTGAACTGCCCGTCTTGCAGCAGCCTGTGGATCGTGCGGGCGGTTTCCCGGGCTTCTGCCGCCGCCGCAGGAGGGGAATATTTCTGTTTTTTCATCGCTACCTTGCTGTCCATCGGGCCGCGGTTTGCAGTTCCGGTCCTCATAGCGGGTTGCGGGCCGCTGCTCCAGCATGTTGTGGCAGGCCGGGAAGGCGGCCTATGGTGTGGCGGCAACACCCGGCCGTCCGGGGATATTAGTCTTGATGCGCTGGGGAGGGGCCGATAGTCAGAGCATGGTTTAACCTTTCGCACGCAGGATCGCATCGTCTTGAAGAATCAGATCATCGGCATTGTGCCTTTCTCCTATGCGGCCAGCGACCGGTTTCAGGCGGCACGGGATCACCAGGATGAAGCGCAGCTGTTGCGGGCGTTGTTCGACGAGACCCGGATCGCCTTTCGTTTTGGGATGCTGGAGCTGCTCAACGCACATTCGTTCCAGACCCAGGGCGACCGTGATTTCTCGGTGATCTACCTGGTCTCCGAAGGAATGCCGCCGGAGCACCGCCGACGTCTGGAGGACACTGTCTCGGGGGTGCCCGGGGTGCGCATCATCGCGCTGCCGCAGATGCCGCTGGCCGAGGCGGTGCGGCGCGCCTTTGAGCAGGTCATTGATCCGCTGGCCGAACATGTCAGCCTGTTCCGGCTGGATGACGACGATGCGCTGGCGGTGGATTTTGTCGCCAGCCTGCGCCGCCGTGCGCGCCGCCTGATCAAAGCCGGGATGATCCAGAAGCCCACCGTGCTGAGCGCCACCCGCGGGGTCTACTGGAAAAACGATGGCAAAGGCGGCTCGCAGCTGATCGACATTTGCGACCGGGTGCCGCTGTCGATGGGCTACACCATCGTCAGCCCGCGCGAAGACATCGGCCATCACTACCTGAAGGGCCACCGCGATGCGGCGATGTTCTACCCCTGTTTCATGGACCCCTCGCGGATCATGTATGTGCGCTCGGTGCATGGCGACAACGACGGCGGCATCTCCAACCTGAATCGCGGCCAGGTGCTGGATGATGACCGCGCCCGGCAGGTCATGCGCCGCCGGTTCGAACTGGACGCGGATCTGCTGCTGGCGCCGGAGGGCGCGTTGGAAGGCAAGACCTTCAGCCAGCGGAGCTGACACCACGATTTCCGCGGGCAGCAAACGGGAGCGGCTGGAAACATGATCAAATCTCTTGTTTTTCACATTGGGGATCCCAAGAACGGGAGCTCTTCGATCCAGCGTGCCTTGTTTGACCGGAACTGGAGCTGCGAGCAGGTCAGCATCGCCCCGCAGCAGGAGCTCAATGCGTCCGGTCTGGCCAATACCCTGCTGAAGGATGATCAGCCTGGGCGGCGCCGGAAGCTGTTCCGGCAGAAACGGGACTGGGCGCGCCGGGAAGAGGCTGATCTGGGCGTGATCTCGGCCGAATTCTTTGCCAGAGTGCGCCCGCGGCGGCTGCAGCTCTGCCTGCAGGAGCATTTGCCGGAGCATGCTGCGGGCGCACGGATCTTGGCCTATGTGCGGCCGCATGCCGCGTGGGTCGTTTCTGCCTATGGCACCCGGGTCAAGACTGGCGGCAGTTTGGGTACATTGCCGGAGTTTGCTGCACAGATTTGCCGTGGCAAATTCTTGGATTATACTCCGCGGTTCTCGCGCTGGGAACGCGCCTTCCACGACCGTTTTATACTGCGCCCGTTTATACCTGCGGAACTGTACCACGGCGATGCGGTGGCGGATTTCTTTCAGCAGATTCTGGACGGGGCGCCTTTCTCGCTGCAGGAGGAGCCCGCGGCAGCGAATGCCTCACTGTCGGTAGAGGAAATCTCTGCCATGCGGGTGATCCAGGAGGCTTGGATGCGCCTGGAGGTGCCTAAACCTTTGCGGCTGGCCTTGGGCGGGGCCTTGGGGCGGACGCTTGAGGGGCTGCCCGCCGACCGGGCGGGCAGCAAGCTGCGGCTTGACCGGCGAAGCGCAGAGGAACTCCGTACGCGCTTTACCGAGGACGCGCGCGCCCTGGACAGCGCCTTTTTTGGCAAGCCCCTGATGGCGGAGGCGCTGGACGGGGCGGTGGCGGCCGCGCTGCCAGAGCAGCAGTCCCTGGAGGCTGAGGACTATTTTACCGCCGCGCAGCTGGCGGAGATGCGGGAGGCGGCCGCTGCGCTGGTGCCGCCGCTGCTGCAAGACACCCCGGCCTGGCGCAATGATTACCGGTTCCGCAAGGCACCGGGATCGAGTGATGGCCAGACCGCCGCTGGCGGGCAGCGGCAAAAGGCGCAAGTCGATGATGTATGGGCGCAGCTCAACCGCCTCGCGGGGCTCATGGGCAGGGCGCAGAGCGAAGACAAGAAGGTGACCACATGAATTTTCTGATGGTAGGCGCAGGCCTCTCGGGCGCGGTGATCGGGCGGCATCTGGCCGAGGCAGGCCATGACATCACCGTGATCGACAGCCGCCCGCATATCGGCGGCAACTGCCATACCGAGCGCGATGCGGACACCGGCGTCATGGTGCATGTCTACGGGCCGCATATCTTTCACACCGACGACGCCGAAGTGTGGAACTACGTCAACGCCTTCGAGAGTTTCAAACCCTACAAGAACCGGGTGAAATCGACCACCCGCGGGCTCACGGGCGATAGGGAAGTGTTCTCGCTGCCGGTCAATCTGCACACCATCAACCAGTTCTTCCGCAAGACCCTGCGCCCGGAAGAGGCGCATGATTTCATCACACAGGAACAGGCCGATACCTCGATCACCGATCCGCAGACCTTTGAAGAGCAGGCGATGCGCTTTGTCGGCAAGGACCTGTATGAGGCGTTCTTCAAGGGCTACACCATCAAGCAATGGGGCATGCACCCTTCGGAGCTGCCTGCGAGCATCCTGAAGCGGCTGCCGGTGCGCTTCAACTATGATGACAACTACTTCTTCCACCAGTTCCAGGGGATGCCCGAGAACGGCTATACCGCGATGATCGGGAAGATCCTCGATCATGAGAACATCACCGTTCAGCTGGAGACAGCGTTCACTGCGGAAATGGGCGAAGGCTTTGACCACGTGTTCTATTCCGGGCCGCTGGATGGCTATTTCGGCTATGAGCTGGGCCGCCTGGGCTACCGCACCCTGGATTTCGAGCGCTTCACCCACCAGGGCGATTACCAGGGCTGCGCGGTGATGAACTACGGCGAGGAAGAGGTGCCCTATACCCGGATCACCGAGCACAAGCATTTCAGCCCCTGGGAAAGCCACGAAGGCTCGGTTCTCTACCGCGAGTTCTCGCGGCTGGCGGAGCCCGGCGACATTCCCTATTACCCGGTCCGCCAGGTGAAGGAGAAGGAACTGCTCGCCGCTTATGTGAAGCTGGCGGAAGAGACGGCGGGCGTGACCTTTGTCGGCCGTCTGGCCACCTACCGTTATCTCGACATGGATGTGACCATCCGCGAGGCGCTGGACGCCGCCCGCAGCTTTGCCGATTGCCTGGACAAGGGCGAAGCGGCGCCGGCCTTCTTTACCGCGCCGTTGTGAGCGGCGGCTGCCCGGCCGGTTTCAGCCGGGCAGGGAAAACAGCTCTGCGGCCCGCTGCCAGTCGGCGGGCCGGTCCTGTTTCAGGCGGCGGCACATCTCCCGGCTGAGGTGGCGCTGCAGGAAGGCGCCGCCCCGGCTTCTGAGCTCCGCCTGCAGATCCTTGGCCAACGTGCCCTGCACCCAGTTCAAAAGCCCCAGCGCAAAACCGAAGAAGGCCGGCGCGTAAAGATCCTTGGCGGGATCCGGGCTGGCGGCGATCTCCAGCGCGATCTGTTCCAGCGGTTCAAACACCCGCAGCCGTTCGCCGTCCAGCCGGTTGGTCAGCCGGCTGCCGCCGGGCTGCACGAAATGGGTGACGCCGGTGCAGGCGCTGCTGAGGATGGTCCGGGCCCGCAGGAAGCTCTGCCAATGCAGGGCGATGTCGTTGTGCACCAGGGTTTCAGAACAGCGGATGCCCTGCTCCAGCAGGAACTCCGTGCGGTAGATCTTGTTCCAGGGGTAATTGGCGGTCTGCGCCAGCAGCGGCGCGGCGCTGTCCGGCACCGGGCGCAGGCTGCCCTGGGCCAGCCCCGCCTGAACCCAGAAATCCTGATCAAAGGGCATCTGCCCCCACTGCCGGCCCTGCGCCATCCGGCTGTCGTGGTGCTGGAAGATGCAGAAGTCGAACGGATCCGCCTGCGCCAGCGCCTGGCACAGGCTGCGCAATTCGCGGGCGGGCAGGTCATCGGCATCCAGAAACAGCAGATGCCGGGTTTTCACATGCAAAAGCGCCCGGTTGCGCGCCGCGCCTGCACCCTGCACCCGGTCCTGGCGCAACAGGGTCAGCCGGGCAGGCTCCAGCCCGCTGTCCCGGGCCAGCGCTGCGGCATCAGGGGCGGGCAGGGAGCCGTCATCGGCCACGATCACCGCCTTGGCGATGCCAAGCGCCGCCAGATGCCGCAGCAGCCGGGACAGATTGCCGTTGTCATCATGGCTGGGGATGGCGACGGTCAGGTCGAGGGGCGGATCAAGGGGCATGGCGGACTCCGGCTCAGACGGCAAACAGATGCAGGTGCATCAGGCTGAGATCAAAGTTCTGACAGGGCAGGAACAGCACCATCTCATGCCAGGGCGCATCCAGCGGCAGCTGGGGCCGGCTGTCGAGATGCAGCGCATCCACATGGCTGTGGGCGCGGCCGGTGGCCAGGATGTGGCGGTCCAGGAAACAGTCGGCAAAGCCGCCGTCCGGCAGGCCAGCCCGCAGGCAGGGGCGCAGCATCACCGGTTCCGGCGCGGCGGTGCGGCAGACAAAGCCGAGATAGCTGATCTCCTGCAGCGGCGGCAGCTCCAGCGCCAGATGCAGCCCGAACCAGCTGCCGCGGCCTGCCGGCGCGGCATGGAGATCAAGAAAGGAGCCGGCCGCAGAGCTGTAGCGGCCCGCCATTTCCAGCGCCGGGTCGGCATCGAGGAAGATCCCCGGTGCCAGATCCGTGCGCGCGGGGCTCAGGGATCCGTCCCGGCGGCTGGCAGCAAAACTGCCGAGCCCGGGGCTGAGGGCAGGGGACAGGGGGGCAGGCATCATGGTGGTCACCGGTCATCCTCCGCTGTGTCTTGCAGCGGCGGCGGCATCAGCGCGCAGAGCTGCTTGTAGGCGGCCCAGTCGGCTTCGCGGGCCACTTCGGCGCGGATGTCGTCGCGGCGCGGCACCAGCTTGCTGTTGAGGGTTGCGAATTTCTCCGCAAACGGTGCCAGCGTCTCCGGCTCCAGGTTGCTGAGCCCCAGCCGGGTGAACAGCGCGTTGATGGCGCGGGGGCTGGCGTAGATGTCCTCATACTGCACAAAAGTGAACTGCTGCAGCTGCGCCGGCGCCAGGGCGGCGATGCGGGCGACGCTGTCGTTCCAGGCCGCCAGGCCCGCGCGCCAGTCCAGGGTCCAGGTGTCCCCGGGGTCCTGGAACCGGGCCTCGTAGCTTTCCACCACCGACAGCGGGTTGCGCAGAATGTAGATATGGCGGGCCTTGGGAAATTCACGCAGCACATGGTCCAGATGGCGGAACATCGGCGGGTATTTGTCGCCGACATAGACCGCATTGTCATAGCGGCGGGGACGCTGCGGGACAAACAGGCCGCCATGGGCATGGGTGTCGCCCTCGCGGATATCGAGAAAGCGCTCCTTTTCGAAATGGCCAGGGCTGATCCTGTTCTGGCGGAACTTTTTGAAGTAGCGCTCCTGGCCGATCAGGATGTGGTTGTGCTGATTGAGGATATTGACCAGGGCGCTGGTGCCGGCCCGGGCGGTTCCTGACAGAAAGAGATGCTGCGGCATGGTCTGGAAACTCCTGTCCGGATCAGAACGGGTCCGGGTAGCGGTCCATCAGATCGCACAGCACATTGCTGCCGATCCGGGTGAACTGCAGCCCGGCATTGGGGTAGGAGGTGAACTCGCCGAACACCACGCGGCTGGCGGTGATGTAGAAATCCAGCCGCATGAAACAGTTGATGTCGCGGGCGATGCGGGCGGAGAGCGCGAGAAGCTCCTCGAAATGGGCCGGTTCGGGGATCACCGGCGCCAGCTTGTTCTCGCGCTGGAAATGATCATAGGCCACCCAGTCCTGGCTGTAATAACGGTGGCTCCACTCCGCCTTGGGGCCCTGGCGGTTGACCACCTGGATCACCCAGGGCCGCCCGCCTGCCACATAGACCTTGAAATCGCGCGGCACGGTGAAGGCGGGGTCGAAATCCTGGATGAACTCCTCGGCGATGACCTTGCTGCCCGGTTTGAAGAAACTGCCGGCTTCATAGCGGCGGCGGGTATAGGCGGCGCGGTCCGCCAGCGGCACCGCATCGCCGGTGAACACTTCACGGCTGCCGTCGAACAGCAGCACGCCGTCATTGTTGGCAGCATTGTTGGGCTTGACCACCACCCGCTCCGGCAGGGCGGTGAAATCCAGCGCCTCCAGCCCTTCGGCCTCGGCGAAGCGCTCGGGCAGCGGCAGCTCCAGGCGGCGGGCGTAGTTGAACATCGAGGTCTTGTTGACCAGGCCGGCGATGTATTTGCGCCGCTGCTGCCGCTTGGGGTCTTCCTGCGGCGCAGCGCCCTTGTACCAGCGGGCCAGCCGGTCATCCATGCGGCGCTTGAAGTCAGTGTTTGGCATAGGCGTCCCATATTGGTCCCGGCTGTGCGGGGGTGAGCGGAAAACAGGCGGGCGGGGGCAGGCGGAGCTGTTGGCAGTCTGCCGGCAATCTCATGGCAGGCAGCTTTCCAGTGCGTCCGTGACGGCATCGGCGATCCGCTGCCGTTCGCGGGCGATGGCGTCCGGATCGCTGAAGCGGACCTGCAGCAGGCGGGCGGTTTCCAGCCAGGCTTCGGCGCAGGCGTGGTCCGGGGTGAAGCTGGTGATCCGCTCTGCGGCTTGGGCGGCGTCCAGCCCGCAGGTGTTGATCATCGCCGCTTCCGGCACCAGCTCATGCACCCGGTGGCCGGGGCCGGCATAATAGGCCGGCATGGCGCCGGCCAGGAAAGCGTCAAACAGCTTTTCCGAGATATAGGCGTGCTGATGGGTGTTCTCATAGGCCGCCATCACCCGGGTGCGCATGTCCAGCGCCGCCAGCTTGTCCAGGTGCCAGTCGGCCAGCGCCTGGCGCTTGGCGCCGGGGCGCCAGCCGCGGCCTTCGCGCAGGGTGCCGGGCAGCTCTGTCAGCCGCGCCACCTCGGTGCGGTAGACGCTGAGCCCTTCGACCTGCTGCTCCGGCCAGACCCTGGAATAGGCGGGGGTGTCGCGCACCTCGGCATAAAAGGCGGCCGGCACCGGCGCCGCGTGCCAGTGCTGCAGCAGCGCCGCCGGGCTGAGCCGCGCATGGCGCGCCAGCCCCAGCCCGTAGCGGGCCAGGAAGCCGGTGCGGGTCAGCAGGAAATAGGGGATGGATTCAAAGTCGAAAATGGCGGAGTTGCTGTGGTTGAACACATGGTAGTCCAGCACCTGGCCCTCCAGCGGCATCTGCTGGCGCCGCGACATCAGGTCGGTGTTCCAGATGCTGTCCCACAGCGGTTCCTCGGACAGAACCACGGTTTGCAGATCCGGGTTCTGCTGCCGGGCGGCGGCCAGGGCGGGGGCCATCTCGCGCAGATCGGCGCTGAAGCCGGTCAGCAGGATGTCCGCCTCTTGCAGCGTTTCAACCAGGGCGATGCGGTCCCGGGCCAGTTTGCGGAACGGCGCATAGGCCAGCGGGGTGCGGTTGGAATGCTTGCCCGGCAGGCAGACCCGCAGCGGGCCGCGCCGGATCAGGGCCGGGACCGCGGCAGGGGATGCGGCCGGATCCCGGCCGCTGCGGCGGCAGAGCAAGGCCCGGGCCCGGTCCAGCTGCCGGGCCAGCGGATGATCTGCCGCCAGCGCGGCGCGGGCCTGGGCCTCGGCGGCCTGGGCCAGGGGATCAGCGCAATGGGTGTCCAGCGCCGCGCTGCCATCCAGCAGCAGGCGGCTGGACAGGCTGCTGAGGTAAAGCGCGGCGGCGGCCGGGCGGGGCGCCGCCGCCTGCGGCGCGGTCAGCTCCTTGGCCAGGCCGGGCAGCAGGGCGGGCAGGCGGGCGGGGCCGGTCAGCCCCGCTGCCGCCTCCAGCATGAATTTCTGCAGGTCGTAGATGAAACTGTCCGGGCCATAGAGCGCCCAGAGCTGGCGGCCGCCGTGGCGCAGCCGCGCCAGCGCCTGCCGGTCGGCGGCCAGCGCCGCCAGCCGTTCCGGCAGGGCGCGGATCGCTTCGGGGGTTTCGTCGCAGAACACGGCGCCGGCCTGCCACAGCGCCGGATCGCCCGGCGGTGCCCAGCTGTCTGCCAGGATCACCGGCACCGCGCCGAGGCCGAGGCTTTCCCACAGGCGGATCGAATTGGGGCCGGTGCCCGAGGGGCAGAGCGAAAACACCGAGGCCCTGAGCGAGGCGCGGAATTCCTTGGAGGCGCTGCTGTCGACAAAGCCGGCGCCGTCGCGGCGGCTGCCGGAGCTGCCTGGCGCATGGATCTGATGGGTGTAGACCACCTTGTTGTAATGCCAGCTGTCGCGCCCGGTGATCTGCCCGCGCGGGTCGTTCTGCAGCAAGTCCAGGATCCAGTTGCGGCTGCCGGTCAGATAATGCTGGTTGGCGCGGGCGCCGATGAAGGAGAACAGATGCGGCCGCCCGCCGGTGTCCTCGCCATCCGTTCCGGCACCGGTTTCCTGCGGCCCGGCGGCCTGCACCGGAAACAGCGGGAAGGGATGCAGGCGCAGCCCGCCGCGGTCCAGCGCTGTCCTGTCCGCACGGGTGGCGTGGGACCAGAAGATCTCGGTGGCCCCGGCCAGGCGGAACAGCTCCAGCTCCTCCTTCATCTTGATGTGCTGGCAGACGGTGACTTTGACCGTGTCCTTGGGCACCCGGGCGCAGAAGGCGCGGAACTGCGCCAGATGGGCGGGCAGATCGGCGGTCTTGCGGTGCAGCTTGTCGATCAGCGTGGCCCAGGGATAGGCCAGATAGGTCACCCCGTCCGGCACCGCGCCGGCACGGGCCAGCTGGTGAAAGGCGTGCTGCTCGGTGACGGCCGGGTATTGCCAGCCGCTGTCATAAGCCAGGATGTTGTTCCGGAATGTGATGCTGCCTGCGGCCTGGGCGGGCGCGGCGGTGCTGCGGGCAATTTCCCGGGAGGGCTGCGGGGCGGCGTCCGGACAGGCCGGTGCGCTGCCCAGCACGGCGCTGCAATGGCGTGCCAGCGCAGGCAGGGCGTCCTCGCCGGTGATCACCAGGCTGCCTTGATCCGGGCAGCGGCTCAGGCGGCGCCAGGCCGGCGGGGTTCCGGCTGCGGCCCGGCCGGCCAGGTCTTCCAGGGCGGCACGGCGGCGGCTGGCGGGCAGCAGCGCTTCCAGTGCCGCCGCATCCGGCAGCAGCGGCTGGGGGCTGGTTCCGGCCTGGGCCAGCTGAACCAGGCCCGCATGCTGGCTGAACCGGCGCCACAGGATCCAGGCCGCGGTGCCCGGATCCGGGTCCTGCAGTGCCGGGTCCACGGCCGCCTTGCGCCACAGCCAGGGCCGGAAAAACGTCCCCGCCGGGGCCAGTGCCTCCCAATGGGTGCCATCGCTCAGCCCGGCTTGCAGCACCGGATCCGGCAGCGGCGCGGCGCCGGCGCTGCTCAGCCAGGAGAGCTGCTCAGGCGGGAAGTGCTGCATTGCCTCGGCCACGCCCTGCAGGGTCTCCGGCGGCAGGGTGCCGCCCGGCATCATCCAGCTGAACAGACTGTCTTCGGGACAGGCGTCGATGCCCGCCGCCAGGCCCGGCATCAGGCCGGGGGCCTGGGCGGTCCCGTGGCTGAAGATCAGCTCTGCGCAGTCTGCGCGGCGGCGGCCGCTGCGGAATTGCGCCTGCCACCAGTCCAGCTGCCGGGTGCTGTCCGCGCTGCCGTCCGGAGCGGGCAGCACCGCATGGCAGTGCAGGCGGAACGGGCCGGCCTGCTCTGCCAGATTGTGCAGGGTGCGGTCGAGACCGCTGCAGCCGTCCAGGCAGGGCAGGATCACGGCAAGGGTGGGCAAGGCGGGCATGGGGGATCCGTGCAGACTGAAATCTTCCGCGCAACCGCGGCGGCAGTACCGCCTGTAGCAGCCTGCTCCGCAGTTCTCAACCGGGGCTGGGCCGGAGAGGCCGGGCCGGCTTGCAATCCGCGGCGTTTTCCGGGAAGTTGGCCGCCGCATGATGACATGAGGATCTGCCCTGTGACCCGACCGGAGCCCCCTGCCGCGCTGCCTGCGCTGGCCTCTTTGCGTGATCAGATTACCGCCCTGGCGGAGGGGGACCCGCAGGAGGTGCGGGCCGGGCATCTGGATCTGGGCCCCGACCTGTGGCTGTCCTGCGACCCGGCCGGCAGGGCGCGGATGCGGCTGGGCGGCGGCAGCGGCGGCGGCCTGGTGTTTGAGCTGGCTGAGGCCGACAGCGGCGGCTGGGCCTGCCTGGGGATGCGGCTGCAGGCGCAGGAGCTGCAGCAGGCGCGCCATGCCGGCCTGCGGCTGGCGCTGCACAGCGGCGGAATGATCTCCTGCCGGCTGGCGCTGCGGTTTTTCCTGCCCGAAGGCGGCTTCCGCGACATCCACGCGGCGGCGCCGGTACTGCTGCCGCCGGGCCGGCGCGAGGTGCTGCTGCATGTGCCCTGCGACCCCGGGCTGGCGGTCCGGGCCACTGGCTGTGAGCTGAATCTGTTCCTGCTGGATGACAGCCTGGAGGCAGAAAACCTGCAGATCGAGCCGCTTTTGATGCTGTAGACCCGCGTTCAGGCGGCGGCGGGGTCCGGCCAGGCGCTGCTGTCCTGATCCAGGATGCTGCGGAATTCCGCCAGCAGCGCCGCTTGCAGCCGCTGGCGCTCCAGCAGCCAGTTGCGCGGATCGCCCAGCAGGACCGACAGCTGCCGCTGGGCCGCAGCATAGGCTTCGCTGGTGCGCTCCAGCCAGGCGGCATCGCCCCAGTCCAGCCCGTCCAGCCGGGCCGCCGCCGGGCCGGCGGAGAGACCGTGCAGATTGAGCCAGCTGGCCGCGGGCAGGCCCAGATCATGGACCCGGTGGCGCGGCCCGGCGGTATAGGCGGGCAGGGCGCCGCAGGCAAAGGCGTCGAACAGTTTCTCGGTGATGTAATCGGGCTGATGGGTGTTCTCGAAGGCGCCGACCACCCGGGCGCGCCCGTCCAGCAGGGCCAGCTTGTCCAGGTGCCAGTCGGCCAGCTGGCTGCGCACCGGGCGGCCGGTCTGCCAGCTGTGCCCCAGCCGCTCGATGCGGCCCTGGCGGCAGGCCTGCGCCACCTCGGTGCGCCAGTGGCACAGGCCGGTGATGTCGCCCTCCGGCCAGCGCAGCGAATGATGGGCGCCGTCCCGGCGCTCAAACAGAAAGGCCAGGTGGCTGCGCCGCTGCAGGAAGGCCCGGCGCCAGTCCGCCGGGGTCTGCCGGGCGTTGCGGGCGAATTTCGCCGCATAGGCATTGGCAAAGCGGTGGTTCGTCAAAAGGTAGTAGGGGATCCGGGCAAAACGGAAGATGGCACTGCTGTGATGGGTCAGCTGATGCACCGGCAGCCGCCCCCAGGGGCTGTCCGCCAGGCGGTGGCGGGCCAGCGGCTGACGGCCCCAGAGCGTGTCCCAGAACGGCTCTTCCGACAGCAGCACAACGGGGCGGCGGCGCTGGCGCCAGTCCTCAACCAGCTCCCGGGGCGCATGTTCGATGTCCAGGATATGGGCAAAGACATAGAGATCGGCCTCGCCAGGGGTCTCCGCCTCTTGGATATGGCCGTCAAACAGCGGCGCCAGCGCCGGGTAGCTGAGCGGCGTGCGGCGGATGTGCGCGCCGGTTTTGAAAATCCGTATCATGTGCTGCCGTCTGCCTGCCTGCGGGTGCCGGTTTCTGCCTGGTGCTGCCGCAGCCCATAGCAGCCCGGCACCGGGATGTCCTCCCCAAAGGCGGGGCAAAGGCGGTTCGAAGGCGGGCGGGGGGGATTGCGCCGGGAGCCGTCTTGCTATTCGGGCGTGCGCGCCCGTAAAAGGTTTCCGGTACGGGCGGCCCCTGACAGGCAGGCGCCGCGGCGGACAGCGGGTTGCGGAGAAGCCGGTGCAGCGGCAAGGCGGTTGAGGATCAATCATATGGCAGGCGATAGGGCAGAGGCGGCCCCTTTGGCGGCGGCTGGGGCAAGCCGGGGGATATTGTTATGGGCGGCGCAGGCGCCGCTGGGGGCGGCCCTGCAGGCTGTCTTGCAGGCGCAGTATTCCGTAACCCTGCTTGAGGCACTGCCTGCGGCGCTGCCAGAGGGGGGCGGGGCGGTTGTGCTGCTGGCGCGTCCGCCTGCCGATGCGTTTTGCGCCGGACTGCAGGACGGGCTGGCGCCGGCTGCGGCCTTGGCCGCCGCGGGACAGGAAATTGAAACGGTGCTGGCGCTGCAGATGCAGCACCGCCAGCGGGTGCTGCTGCTGGACGGCGGCGCGGCCCGGCAGACGCCGGAAGCGCTGCTGGCCGGTTGCGGGCTGGCGGCGGAGGACGCCGCGCAGCGCCGCCTGCAGGAGGCCGCGGGTGCCGCCCCCGATGCGGTGCTGCTGGCGCTGGCCGCGGCCCGGCTGCAGGCAGATCCCGGCCTGCGCCGCCTGGCCGGGCAATTTGCCGCTTCTGTGCAGGCGGGGCAGGCCGCCGCGGATCCTGATGCGGCACTGAAGGTTTTTCTGGCCGGGCAGGACGCCGCCGAGGAACGGGCGCTGCTGCAGGCGCAGCAGCACAGCATGTATGAACAGATGGAAGCGCTGTACCGCGAAAAGCTGCAGCTGGAGCGGCAGCTGGAACAGGCCGGAGGGCGGTTCACCAGCCTGCAGGCGCAGTCCGAGGCGGCCCAGGCGCAGCTGCAGGCCGAGGCGGAGGCCCTTAAGGGGCGGCTGCGGGCCAAGGCGGAGGTGCTGGAGGCGGCCGGGCACCGGATTGGCGGCCTTGAGCAGGTGGCCGCCGCCCAGGCGCAGACTGCCGCCGGCCTGAAGGCGCAGGTGCAAACCCTGCGCAACTCGCGCTCGTTCCGCCTGATGGCGCCGCTGCGCAGCGCCCGGCGCGCCCTGCGCGGAACCCGCTGAGCCATGGCGGCGTTTGCTCTCTCTTTTCCGGCAGATTACGTGCTGCATATCGGTGCGGGCAGCGGCGGTGCCGCCGAAGGCTACCTGCAGGCGGGTCTTGATCCGGTGGTGCTGGCCGAGGCGGATCCCGAAGCCATGCCCGGGCTGCAGGCCCTGGCAAAGCGGTTCGCGCCGCTGCAGGCCATTGAGGCGGTGGTCTCGGCCAAGGGCGGCCCGGGCATTTTCCACAGCTGCAATTTCGCCGGTCTTAGCAGCCTGTCAGAGCCGGCAGAGGCGCTGTACCAGCTGTTTCCGGGCCTGCAGGTGCTGGCGGAGGAGGCGGTGGAGACGCAGGCCATTGCGGATTTCATGGCGCGCTGCGGCCTGTCCAGGGCGGGGAGAGGGCTGCTGGTGATCGAAGCGCCGGGCCAGGCGCTGGCGCTGCTGCAGGCGCTGGAGCAGGCGGACTGCCTGCAGCATTTCCAGACGCTGCGGCTGCAGGAAGGCCGGGAGCCCTTGTACCGGGGAGCGCCGGGGATGGCGGCGCTGCGGGAAGGGCTGGAGGAGCTGGGCTATGCCAGCTGGCTGGAGGCGGCGCCGGAAGATCCGGACCGGCCCTATGCGGTGGCCTGGCGGAATGCGGCGGCGCTGGCCGCCGGACAGCAGCGGGCCGCGGCAGAACAGAAGCTGCAAGCCTGCACTGCCGATCTGGCGGAGCTGCAGCAGCGCTATCGGGCGCTTTTGCACGCGAAAGAGGCGCAGGAGGATCTGCTGCGGCGGCTGGCGGACCGGCTGGCGCCGCTGGCCGGTGACGCAGGGGCCGCGGCGCCGGAGCCAGAGGAATGAGTACGGGCGCCGGGAGGGATGCGCAGGCGCGGCTTGAACGGTTTCTGGCGGCGGGCCCGGGCCGGGAGGCTGCCGGGCTGGCGCCGCCGGAAGCGGCCCGGCTGCTGGCAGACTGCCGCGCTGCCGCGGCCGGTCCTGCGCGGCCGGTCCTGCGCAGCCTGCATCATTTCGCCTGCACCGGCGGCACGCTGTTTTCCAAATCCATCGCCGCCCTGCCCTGTGTCCGGCTGCTGAGCGAGGCTGATCCGTTCAGCACCCTGGGCTATCAGGGGGCCTTTGCGCCGCGCGATCTGATCAGCCTGGCCAAGGCAGGCTCCAGCCCGCCGGGGCAGGAGGTGCTGGCGCGGATTTTCCAGGCCGGCCTGGCGGCGCTGGCGGCAGAGACCCGCAGCGAGGGGCGCGATCTGGTGCTGCGCGATCACAGCCACAGCCATTTCTGCACCGGTCAGGACCAGCCGCCGCAGCGGCCTTCGATGAGAGAGCTGCTGGCCGCCGATTACCGCCTGCTGAGCCTGGTGACGGTGCGCCATCCGCTGGATTCCTGGCTCAGCCTGCTGCGTCAGGAGTGGGTGCATTTTGCGCCCGCAACGCTGCAGGAATACGCCCGCCGCTATCATCTGTTCCTGGATCACTATGCGGGCACCGAAATCCTGCACTACGAGGCGTTCACCGCCGCGCCCGAAGCAGGCATGGCCCGGATCTGCCAGCTGCTGGAGCTGCCCGCCAGCGCGGATTTCCAGCGCCGGATCGCGGCTCAGAGCCTGTCCGGCGACAGCGGCCGCAGCGGTGCCGCCATTGCCGCCCGCCCGCGCCGCGCCGTGCCCGCAGGGACGGCGGCGGAGCTGGCTGCGGCGCCGGCCTACAGCAGTCTCTGCGCCCGGCTGGGTTATGACCCGGACCCGCAGGCCCCCGCCTGGCCTGGCCTGGCGGCGGGCTGAGCCGGGAACCGCGCTTCTCCGTTCCGCCGCTGGTCTTTTCTGCCCTGCTGGCCTAAGCACAGGGCCAGGCACACAGGCCTTCAGCAACGGGTCATATTTATGAAAAAAGCTCTTATCACCGGTGTCACGGGCCAGGACGGCTCCTATCTTGCAGAGTTCCTTCTGGAGAAGGGCTATGAGGTGCATGGCATCAAGCGCCGGGCGTCGTCGTTCAACACCCAGCGGGTGGACCATATCTATCAGGACCCGCATGAGCGCCAGGCCCGCTTCAAACTGCATTACGGCGATCTGAGCGACACCTCGAACCTGACCCGGATCCTGCAGGAGGTGCAGCCCGACGAGGTCTATAACCTCGGCGCCCAGAGCCATGTGGCGGTGAGCTTTGAGAGCCCGGAATACACCGCCGATGTGGATGCCATGGGCACCCTGCGCCTCTTGGAGGCGATCCGCTTTCTGGGGCTGGAGAAGAAGACCCGCTTCTATCAGGCCTCGACCTCGGAGCTTTACGGCCTGGTGCAGGAGACGCCGCAGCGCGAGACGACGCCGTTCTACCCGCGCTCGCCTTATGCGGTGGCCAAGCTCTACAGCTACTGGATCACCGTCAACTACCGCGAGGCCTATGGCATGTATGCCTGCAACGGCATCCTGTTCAATCATGAGAGCCCGCGCCGCGGCGAGACCTTTGTGACCCGCAAGATCACCCGCGGGCTGGCCAATATCGCGCAGGGGCTGGAACCCTGCCTTTATATGGGCAATATTGATGCGCTGCGCGACTGGGGCCATGCCAAGGATTACGTGCGGATGCAGTGGATGATGCTGCAGCAGGACGCGCCTGAGGATTTCGTGATCGCCACCGGCAAGCAGTATTCGGTGCGCCAGTTCATCCAGTGGTCGGCGGCCGAGCTGGGCATCCATCTGGAGTTCTCCGGCTCTGGCGTCGAGGAGATTGCCACCGTGGCGGCGATCGAGGGCGGTAATGCCCCGGCGCTCAAAGCCGGCGATGTGGTGATGCGGATCGATCCGCGCTATTTCCGCCCGGCCGAGGTGGAGACGCTGCTGGGCGATCCGGCCAAGGCCAAGGAAAAGCTGGGCTGGGTGCCGGAGATCAGTACTCAGGAGATGTGCGCCGAGATGGTTGCCGAGGATCTGAAAACCGCCCGCCGCCATGCGCTGTTGAAGGAACACGGCATGGATCTGCCGGTCAGCACCGAGGGCTGAGATGATGGGGAACACGGGGACCCGGATCTACATTGCAGGCCACCGCGGCATGGTCGGCGGCGCCATCCTGCGCCAATTGCAGGCGCGCCGGGCCGCAGGCGAAGACCTTACGCTGATCACCCGCACCAGCGCCGAGCTGGACCTGACCGATCAGGCGGCGGTGCGGGCGTTTTTCCAGGCGGAACAGCCCGATCAGGTCATTCTGGCAGCGGCCAAGGTGGGCGGCATCGTTGCCAACAACTCCTACCCGGCGCAGTTCATCTATGAAAACCTGATGATCGAGTGCAACGTGATCCACGCCGCCTATCAGGCGGGCGTGAAGAAGCTCCTGCAGCTCGGCTCCTCCTGCATCTACCCCAAGATGGCAGACCAGCCGATGGCGGAGGAGGCGCTTTTGACCGGCGTGCTGGAGCCCACCAACGAGCCTTATGCGATTGCCAAGATCGCCGGCATCAAGCTCTGCGAAAGCTACAACCGCCAGTACGGGGTGGACTACCGCTCGGTGATGCCGACCAACCTTTACGGGCCGGGCGACAATTTCCACCCGGAGAACTCCCATGTGCTGCCGGCGCTGATCCGCCGTTTCCACGAGGCCGCCCGGGCCGGTGCGGAAAGCGTCACCATCTGGGGCTCGGGCACGCCCCGGCGCGAATTTCTGCATGTGGACGACATGGCGGCGGCCTCGCTGTTTGTGATGGATCTGGAGGCGGCGTCCTACCAGCGCGAGACCGATGCGATGCTGTCCCATATCAACGTCGGCTGCGGGACGGATGTCTCGATCCTGGATCTGGCGCAGCTGGTGGCAGAGGTGACGGGGTTTGAAGGGGAGATCCTGACCGACCCGTCAAAACCCGACGGCGCCCCGCGCAAGCTGATGGATGTCACGCGGTTGAAGCGGCTGGGCTGGCAGGCCGGGATTGGGTTGGAGACCGGGGTGCGGGAAACCTATGAGTGGTTCCTAGCGCAAGGTCTGGATAATCTGCGGGCCAAGTGATTTTCGGCCAGTGATGTCAGGCCAGTGATCTTCAATAAGCGGCTTTCAGGCCGTATCCGTTTTCAAGAAGGAATTTTCCAATGATCCTCGTTGTATACGGTCAGCAGAAGTCGGCCAGCACTTATCTGGCGCATCTCGCCAGAGCGGTTTGTGAAGCTTCAGGTGTGCCTCAGGATGCCTTGCGCAAGCGGGTTCTGACAGGGCCTCTGGAACGCCACCGGGTCTTTTGGCGGGACAACCACCTTTTTAATTTGCCGGGGGTCGCCGACCGGCTTGAGCCGGGCGAAAATCTGTCGATCAAAACTCATGCGGAATTTCAGCCCCGCTATACTGAGGTTCTTGACCGTCCCGATGTTCGGGTGCTGATCTCTTATCGACACCCTGGAGATGCTGCACTCTCTGCCTTTGAAGCTGGAGAGCGCGCCCGGAGAGAGGGCGACAAGAACAAGCCTTTCTTTTCCGCAATCCAATCGCACCGCGAAGGCATCGACGTGATGGCGCGGCTGCTGGAGCGGGCCACTATTCCATGGCTGAAATCCGGTATGGGCATTCCGTTCTCCTACGACGAGATCACCCGTGAGACGCAAGGTGTGCTGGAGGTTCTGCGCAACTTGGTCAACTGTCAGAGAGAGGCGCTTGAAGCCAATGAAACCCTGCAGGCCCTGTTGTCGGGAGAACGGCGTGTTTATAACTTCAACAAAGGGGTTTCAGGCCGCTATCAGGAGATGTTCAGCCCGGCAGATCAGGCCTATCTGCAAGAGCGGTGCGGCAAATTCATGCGTTTCTGTGATGGGGAACTCCCGGTTGAGGCGCTTTGAGATTGCCCGGTTGCGCCGGCTTTCACCGCTTGCAGAAGACGGCTCCAAGGCGCTGGAGTTCATGCTGAGGCGCAATGTGAAAACAACCGCGCTGGAACTTTCCGGCGGGCTATACATGCGGGGGGCCGGGGATTTCTCGGTCCGGATTCTGCGGGGAGGCAACGCAATATAATGATCCATCCCATCCTTCTCTGCGGCGGCTCCGGCACCCGGCTCTGGCCCTTGTCGCGCAAGAGCTACCCCAAGCAATTTGTGCCGCTCACCGGCGAGGAAACCTTGTTTCAGGCCTCCGCCCGGCGGCTGTCGGGGGAGGGGTTTGCCAGCCCGGTGGTGCTGACCAATTCCGATTTCCGCTTCATCGTGACCGAACAGCTGGCCGGTGCGGGGCTTGATCCCGGCGCGGTGCTGATTGAGCCGGAGGGGCGCAACACTGCGCCCGCGGTGCTGGCGGCGGCGTTGTGGCTGGAAAAGACCGACCCGGAGGGGCTGATGCTGGTGGCGCCTTCGGATCATGTGGTGCCGGATGCGGCGGCGTTCCGCGCCGCGGTGGCGGCAGGCGAAGCGGCCGCGCGCGCGGGACAGCTGGTCACCTTCGGGATCAGGCCGGACCGGCCGGAAACCGGCTATGGCTATCTTGAGCTGACCGAAGATCCCGGCGATTTCGCGCCCCGGCCGCTGCAGCTGCGGCGCTTTGTCGAAAAGCCGGACCAGGCCAGCGCCGAGGCGATGCTGGCCTCGGGCCAGTACCTGTGGAATGCGGGCATCTTCCTGTTCTCGGTTGAGGCCATTCTAGCGGCCTTCCGGCAGCACGCGCCGGAACTGATGGCGCCGGTAAGCCAGGCGGTGGCGCAGGGGCAGCCGGATCTCGGCTTCCTGCGGCTGGATCCGCAGGCCTGGGCCGGGGCGCCGGACATTTCCATCGATTACGCGGTGATGGAAAAGGCGGAGAACCTCTCCGTGGTGCCTTTTGCCGGCGGCTGGTCGGATCTGGGCGGCTGGGACGCGGTCTGGCGCGAAGCGGCGCGGGATGGCGATGGCGTGGCCACCAGCGGCAACGCGACCGCGATCGACTGCGCCGACAGTCTGCTGCGTTCCGAGGACAAAAACCTCGAGGTGGTCGGTATTGGCCTCAGGGACGTGATTGCGGTGGCAATGCCGGATGCGGTGCTGGTGGCGGATGCTTCCCGCGCCCAGGACGTGAAACAGGCGGTGGCGGCGCTGAAGGCCAAGGGCGCACGCCAGGCCACCGAGCTTCCCAAGGACCACCGCCCCTGGGGCTGGTTCGAAAGCCTGGCGGTGGGCGAGCGGTTTCAGGTGAAACGCATCCATGTGCATCCCGGTGCGGCGCTGAGCCTGCAAAGCCATCACCACCGCTCGGAGCATTGGATCGTGGTGGAGGGCACTGCCAAGGTGACGGTGGACGGCACCGAAAAACTGGTGACGGAGAACCAGTCGGTTTACGTCCCGCTTGGCGCGGTGCATCGGATGGAAAACCCCGGCAAATTGCCGATGGTGCTGATTGAGGTGCAGACCGGCAGCTATCTCGGCGAGGACGACATCATCCGCTACGAGGATGTCTATGCCCGCGGCCAGGGCGCCAAGGGCTGAGGCGCCAAGGGATAGGGGGCTCCCGCGCCTTTGCGCTGCATCACAGATGCGGCGCCGGGAGAGCCCGCCGGGGGTCAGCGGACCAGCCATTCCTCAACCTCAGCCGAGACCTGCCGCATCCGGATCCAATGCGCAGCGGCGGGCTGGCCTGTCCTCAGCCGCAGCTTGCCCAGCAGCCCCACCAGCGCCCATTCCGGGCGCGCGGCGCGCGGCAGGTAAGGCTGGGACGGATCATAGGCGGGGTTTTCCTGCGGGCGGCCTGAGGCATCGCGCAACAGGCCGCCATAGGCGTCGCGCAGCCAGCGCCTCTTCCACTCCCCGATGTCGCCATCGCCGATCACCGCCGGATTGCCGCTGATCACGCCCACAGGCACCTCCCCCGCGGCGGCCGGGCGGATCTTTGCGCCCTCCAGCACCACCGAGATCCCGCGGCGGTCCTCGGCCGCCGGGTTGCCGTCGGCCCATTCGAACCATTCGGCGTAATCGGCGCCGCCGCCGGACCAGGCGCCGGAGCAGCTGCCGCTGCCATCCGCGCCCAGCCGGAAATCGGCGCTGCCATCGCCTGCCAGCAGGTAATCTGTGCTGCCGCCCCGGATCTCCAGATGCGCGGCCGGGCTGGCGGTGCCGAAACCTGCGCGCCCGTCCGGTTTCAGCGCCAGCGCGGTGCTCCAGGCGCTGCCGTCGGCGGAGATCTTGATGGAGAAATCATCCGAGCCCGCCAGCCCGATTTCGGCGCGGCCGCTCCAGTCCGACTGAAACAGCAGCGCGGCGGTGTCGGCGCTGGCGGCCTTGTTCAGCTTGAGCTGATGGCCGGCCCCGTCATGGGAAAAAAGCGTGGCCGGCCCCGCAACCGACAGCGGATTGGCGGCATCCGCCGCAGTGCCCACCCCGAGGGAGCCGAGGTTCTGGGTCTGTGCGGGCGGCAGCACCCAGCTGCTGCCGTCCCAGATCCTCAGTTCTCCTTCGGCGCGGCCCCAGGCGCGCCAGCCGGGTGAGGGGGAGAGGAACAGCCAGCCCTCGCCCTGCCAGACCGCGATCTCATACCCATGCCCGGCCCAGGCACCGGCGGGCGCTGCCGCCAGCGCATGGCTCTCGCCTGCAGCCGGGCTGGCGGGCGGGGCGGCGGCCTCGAAGCTGTCGACGCTGAGCTGCACCAGCGCATCCAGCAGCTGCAGCGCCTCGTTATGGGTCACATGTTTCTGCGCCTGGGCGGGCATCAGATAGGGCAGGGCAAGGATCGGCGAGGTCTGGGTCATGGGCGGGGCTCCGGCGGCGGCAGAAAACGGGTTCCGCGCCAGAGTGCCAGAGCCGCGTCAAGCGGACGCTAACGGGGCGTGCGCTGCTTGCGCAACGGGCAGGCAGGCGGCAGGCGGGAGCCGCCGCGGGCCGTCTTTGTTGCCGGGCCGTTTCCGGTCTGTTCGTTCAATTGTCTTCAATCTGTAAACAATGTCCCTGATTTTGCCCGTTTTGCTTCCCGTTTTGCGCCCGGGGCGGCGGCCAGTTTCAGCCCCGGGCCGCAAGCGCAAAGGAGCGGGGTTATGGCATTGGCATTCACCGGGCGGTTCGCCGCAGAGGATCTGATTTTCGGCGCTGATCTGCGCGATCTGGACATCGCCGTTCAGGACGGCCAGGCGGTGCTTTATGCGGCCACCGGCATGAACGGCGGCCTCAGCCGCTGGCAGCTGGACGGCACCGGCGCCCTGCCGCAGCTGGCGGGCCGGCAGCTGCATGAGGAGGCCGGGATCCGCACCGGGGCGTTCCATCTGGCTGAGGCCGGCGGCGGGCTGCGGCTGCTGCAGGGCCAGACCAGCCAAAGCGCGCTGACCTTCTATCAGATTGCGGGCGATGGCAGCCTGGGCCGCCAGGACAGCGCGGCGCTGGCAGGCGCGGATGCGGGCGGCTTTGGCGCGGTGGCGGTGCTGGAACTGGCGGATGGCAAATCCGCGTTTTATGCGGTGGGGGCGGCCAGCGGCGATCTGCAGGGCTGGCAGCTGGATGCGGCGGTCGAGGTGCAGGGCCAGGCCGGTGCCGCCGGCGGCCATGCGGATTACCGCCTGGATCCGGCGGCGCTCTTGGCCACGGTGCAGACGGCGGGCGGGCCGGTGCTGCTGGCGGCGGATGCGCAGGGGCTGCACAGCTACCGGGCCGATGCCGCCAGCGGCGCGCTCACCCCGGGCAGCGGCCTGGGCGCGGCGCAGGGGCTGTCGGTCTCCGGCATTACCGTGCTGGAAGGGTTCGAGGCCGGCGGCAAGGCCTGGGCGCTTCTGGGGGCGGCGGGCAGCAGCTCGCTTACGCTGATGCAGGTGGGGGCGGAGGGCGGGCTGCAGGTCTCTGCCCAGCTGCAGGACACCGCGATGACCCGTTTCGGCGGCCTCAGCGCGCTGGAGGTGGTGGAGGCCGGGGGCCGCGTGCTGGTGCTGGCGGCGGGCAATGACGGCGGCCTCAGCCTGTTCACCCTGACCCCGGGCGGCGCGCTGATCCATCTGCAGAGCCTGGAGCACGCGCCGGGGCTGGGCCTGCAGAATGTGACCGCGCTGGCGGCGGTGGCGGCGGGCGGCTTCTTGCAGGTCTTTGCCGCCTCGGCTGCGGCGGGCGGCCTCAGCCAGTTCACCCTGCCGCTGGCGGATCTGGGCGATGCGCGCCGGGCCGGGGCTGGCGATGCGCGGCTGGATGGCAGCGCTGCCAATGACGTGCTGGAGGGCGGCCGGAGCGGTGCAGACCTCTATGGCCGGGCGGGCGATGACGTGCTGGTTGCCGGGGCGGAGGGCGGCTGGCTGACCGGCGGCAGCGGCGCCGATATCTTTGTCATCAACCCGGCGGCCGGGGCGGTGACGGTGCGCGATTTCACCCCTGGCGAGGACCGGCTGGACCTGTCGCTGTTCGAAGGGATCTACAGCACCGGCCAGCTGGACGCGCAGGCGCGCAGCACCGGCATGGTGATGGCGGCGGGGGACACCGGCATCGTGCTGATCAGCGATGCGGGCACGCCGCTGGCGCTGGCGGATGTGTTCGGCCCGGACCTGCGGTTCGAATTCCCGCAGCGCCAGGAACCGGGCGAGACCCTGCCCGGCGGCGGCTTTTACGGCACCGGCGGCGCCGACCGGCTGGACGGCACCGGCGGCGATGACCTGCTGAGCGGCGAGGGCGGCAACGACCGGCTGGACGGGGGGCGCGGCAATGACAGTCTGGCAGGCGGCAGCGGCGCCGACAGCCTGACGGGCGGCAGCGGCAAAGATCTGCTGGCAGGCGGATCCGGCAATGACCGGCTGGAAGGCGGCGGCGGCCGCGATCACCTGAAGGGCAGCAGCGGCAACGACCTGCTGAAAGGCGGCGCAGAGGGGGACCGGCTTTATGGCGGCGGCGGTGCCGACAGTCTCAAGGGCGGCGGCGGCAGCGATACCCTGGCCGGCGGTGGCGGCACGGACAGCCTCAAGGGCCAGGGCGGGCAGGACCACCTGAAGGGCGGCGGCGGCAAGGACAGCCTCAAGGGCGGCGGCGGGCGCGATGCGCTGGACGGCGGCAAGGGCCGCGACCGGCTCAGCGGCCAAGGCGGCGATGACCGGCTGGAGGGCGGCAAGGGGCACGACCTGCTGAGCGGCGGCGGCGGCGCGGATGTCTTTGTCTTTGCCCGCAGCCACGGCCGCGACACCATTTCCGATTTCCGCCCGGGCCGCGACCTGATTGATCTGCAGGGCGCCGCGGCGGACGGGTTTACCGGTCTGGACATCAGCCGCCAGGACGGCGGCACGCTGATCCTCACCGGGTCGGGCAGGATTTTTGCGGAAGACCTGAACCCGGGCCGCCTGGATGCGGATGACTTTTTGTTCTGAGGGGGTTTTGCGGGCACTGGCTGAGGGTGGCATCGGCTGAGGAAGGTATTGGCAGGATAGCCTGACGTATGCGCTTCTGACACTGAGGGCCTTGCGGGTGCGGGCCCTGACGCGGCGCTCTGTTGGGAAGGAGATCAGCCGAAGCGGCCGGAGAACGGCATTCGGGCAGCGGGTCTTTCAGCGGATCAGTCGCCCGATGCCAGGAAGATCAGGGGGGTGACGTTTGCCGGGCTGCTGGCGGCAGCCCGTTCGCAGCATCAATTTTATGCTGCCATCGGAGTACCGCTTCTCCAAAAAGCGGCGGGTGGATTAGGCATCTGCTCGAAGCACCTTACCGACCTCAAGGGCAGCGAGGTTCAGCCTGTCCCTTGCCGGGGGTGCAGCGCAAAATGTGGTCCGGGACCACACATCCGATGTCCAAGGAGACGAATGCAGGATAGGCGGATCGCCAGCAAGTAGACTACTATTGGATTGAAATGCCGCCCCACAAGAAACAAGCGAAGACTTTTTTGCCCAAGGACCGCCATGCCGGGCTTGCCGCTGTTGCGGCTGCCAGGGGGCAAACCGTTTCTGCATTTCCGGGTCAGGTGATGGCCCCGTAAAGTTACTGCGGCGGTCCGTGTAAAACGCGACATGGCGGCACATCGCATGACCGATGCCGGTCCAAGCTTTGCGCTTGGCCGGTAGATTTTATGGTGGCGATGGTGCACTTGCTCTGCGCCGCCGTAATTAATCTTTTATCATAATTCTCATTATGAGCCGTTTTGATGTACGCGCAAAGCTAAACTGTCACCCTTTAGCAATTCAGGAATGTCACTCTTTCCTGCCATGAGAACAGGCAGCGAAAGCTCGGTCTATGAGCTGAGCCTCGCAAGGCTTTTCAGCCCTTCGATATATGAGGTCTCCGGGCTGCAAAGCCTTGCTCCCGTCACGCCTCTTGGTGACATTCCCGCTTTGCGCAGCCGGTGACATTTCTGGATGGTTGCAACATTTGATGTGCCCGGGGCACATTCTAGAGCCCGCAGTTGAATTACCGGCAGATCTTGCAGGTCAAAGATTGATCATGGATGGTTTCAGGATAGCTTATCACTGTGTTTGGAGAGTGCTCAATGATTTACCCTATTATTCTGTGCGGCGGTTCGGGGACACGGCTTTGGCCAAGTTCGCGGCGGGCGTTTCCCAAGCAGTTCGCTGCATTTGCCGGAGAACAAAGCCTTTTCCAAACTGTGCTCTCACGCCTGAGCGGGCCGGATTTTGATGCCCCGATCCTTGTCACCAACGAAGATTTCCGCTTTCTGGTGGAAGAACAGGCGGCGGCTTCGGGGCTTCTGGATGGGCGCATCATTCTGGAGCCGGCAATGCGCAACACGGCGCCGGCGGTGCTGACGGCGGCGCTGACCCTCAAATCCCAGCCCGAGGCGCTGCTGCTGATTGCGCCCTCGGATCACATGATCCGCGACACGGAGGGGTTTCTGGCCTCTGTGGCGGCGGCTGCAAAGGCGGCGCAGGACGGCGTTCTGGTCACATTCGGCGTGGCGCCGGACCGCCCCGAGACCGGTTTCGGCTACCTCAGGCTGGCGGAGCCGGCCGTGGCCGGACAGGCTGTGCCGCTGTCCGGTTTTCTGGAAAAGCCGGACCGGGCGCAAGCCGCAGCCTTGCTGGAAGACGGCAACGTCCTGTGGAATGCCGGGATGTTTCTGTTCCGGGTCTGCGATATTCTTGAGGCGTACAAACTGCATGCGCCGCATATGCTGGCGCTTTGCGATGCGGCGATTGCGCAGGGGGAAGAGGATCTGGGCTTCTTCCGGCTTGGCGCCAGGCCTTACGAGGATATCGAGGCGGTCTCGATTGACGACGCGATCATGGTCAAGGCCGAAAACATCGTGGCTGTGCCGCTGGAATCCGACTGGTCCGACCTCGGCAGCTGGAATGCCTTGCACGCCCTGTCCGCAACCGGGCAGCAGCGCCTGACGGAAATGGGTCCGGTGACGGCGATCAACTGCGAGAATTCCCTGTTGCGGAGCGAAGAAGACGGGATCCAGCTGGTTGGGCTTGGCTTGAAGAACATTGCTGCAGTTGCCATGCGCGATGCGGTTCTGGTGGCCGATCTGGACCATACCCAGGACATCAAGGAAGCCGTTGCGGTCCTGAAACAGAACGGGGTGCCGCAGGCCGCGGACTATCCCCGGTTCTACCGGCCCTGGGGGTGGTACGAGACCCTGTGCCTTGGGGACCGGTTTCAAGTGAAGCGGATCATGGTCAAGCCGGGCGGCATCCTGAGCCTGCAAAGCCATGTGCACCGCTCGGAGCATTGGATTGTCGTTGCCGGCACCGCCCAGGTGACTGTGGGCGACACTGTGAAGCTCTTGTCGGAGAACCAGTCGGTCTATGTTCCCCTGGGGGAAATCCACCGGATGGAAAACACCGGAAAAGTCCCGATGTATCTGATCGAGGTGCAGACCGGCGCCTATCTGGGCGAAGATGACATCGTCCGGTATGAGGACGTCTACAACCGGAGCTAGTCCCGGCCCTGCCGCCAGGGGCTGCGCCATGCCGTGCAGCACAGCCCTAACCGGCCAGGGGCGTGGCGGGGCAGTGCCCGCAGCATGTTGCAATCCCAATACGGCGTGAAACTAATCCTGTCCGGAGGAAAATTTTCTGCGGCCCGCCGCTGGCAAAACGGTACACACTTCAAAGAACCGGCAAAGCAGGTGCGCAGGCTGCGTGCCAGAATTGCGGCGGAGCATACAGGGCCCGCTGGGACGGCGAACCCGGGATATAAGCAAGGTTGAGGCGCTCGTGGAACTTCATTTGATCAATCGCAGCATTCTGGCAAGTGCAATCTACCTTTGCTGGCTGCTGCCCGTTGCGGCCCAGGACAGCGGCACGGAAATGGTGTTCGGCTTCAGTCAGGGGCTGGAGACAACCGATAACCTTGATCTTGATCCCGTCAGCCTTGGCAGAACGACCTTCACCTCGACCGGGCTGTCCTTCGGGCTGACCCGGCAAACCCGGCTGGACCGTTTCGGGCTGCTCGCGTCGGGCGTGCTGCGGGGGGTGAGCGGACCGGGAGCGGAATCGGGGCTGGATGATCAGAGCCTCGATCTGAGCTATGGCCGCCAGGGGGCAAACGCCGGGTTTGAGGCCAATGCCGGCTACCTGCAGTCAAACATCGAGTTCCTGGAACCGCTTGACGATATTACCGATGACGATGGCGGGATCGACCTGCCGCCGGACCTGGACGATCTCAGCGGCACGGGCAACCGGGAGCGCTATGCCGCGGGGGTTGCGCTGGAGCTTGGCCGCGAGGCGCCTGTCGGCGCGTCGTTCAGTGCAGATTACCTGGCTTTCCGGTATTCGGACACAACCGATCCCGAGCTTTTCAACAATGATCTCAGCGAGGCCGGTTCCGAACTGCGGGTCCGTCTTTCGCCGGTGGCCGTCGCCCGGCTGGGGCTGGGGTACCGGCTGTATGAAGCCGAAGATGCCGAACAGACCCGCCGCGATACCGCGCGCAGCTATGCCGGGGTGAGTATTGAAGCGAGCCCGGTTCTGCGCTTTGACGCCACTCTCGGATATGCCTCGATCGATACCCGGGAATTCGGGGCCACAACAAAAAGCAGCGGCGTGGAAGGCCTGCTGCGCCTTGAACGGGATCTGCCCAACGGCACTGTGACCGCAGAAGCGGAGCAGTATGTCACCGACGATGGCACCATCCGCACAATCAGCGCCGGCCGCAGCCTTGATCTGCCGAACGGCGCGCTGTCCGCCACGCTGGGGGCGGCGGATTCCGACATCGGCCAATCGGAGATCATCGGATCGCTTGGCTGGAGCCAGGAGCTGCCCCGCGGCGGCATCAATGCGCAGCTGCGGCGCTGGGTCGATTTCGACGAAGAGGACGGGAATGTGCTGAGAACCGCATTTCTGGTCGACTACATTCATGAAATCAACGGCCTCTCCAGCATCGGCCTCAGGGCGGGCTATACTGTCACCGATGAGACCGCCGGCAGTACCGACAGGGCCAGTTTCACGGCCGAGTACAAATATGCGCTGACGGAGGACTGGTCGCTGAACACCGGATACCGCTACCGGATGCGTGAAGAGCTTGCAGAGCCGCGGGCCCGGTCCCATGCCGTCTTTGTCTCGATCGGGCGGGAGTTCAGAGTGCGGCGGTAAGACGGCCCGGCCCGCAAGCCCGCGCGCCCTGCCCGCCTTCCAGAGCCTCGGGGCGTCTCCTTCAGAGATCCGCTTGCCGGGCCGCGAAACCGGAACATATTCAAGTTTCGATGGCTGGATGCGCGCAAGTTCATTTTTCTTGCAGGCCCCCGAACTTCAGCCGGTGGGAAGCGAGGCAAGACAATGACAATGCCGAACCTGTTTTTTATCGGAGGCATGAGATGCGGATCGACCACAATCTATCTTCTGCTGTCGCAGCATCCCGAAATCTTCATGTCGGAGATCAAGGAACCGATGTTCTGGTATGCCGAGGCCTTGCGGCAGAAGGGCGCGCCGCTGGAAGGCAGGGTAAACGGCCGCTTTTTGACGCAAGGCCCCTATGAAGGGCTCTTTGCCGGGGCCGGAGCGGTCAAATGGATTGGGGAGGCGTCCCATTACATCTACCATTCCGAGGTCCCCGGTCTGATCAGCAGGGCCTCTGCTGATGCCCGTATCCTGATTTCGCTCCGGGATCCGGCGGAAAGGATGTTTTCCGAGTATCTTTTCCGTATGCGCAGCGGCTATTTCAGCGGCAGTTTCGAGGATTTCATCACCCAGGATGCGCGGCTGGATCCCGAACAGGGGTTTACGGATGTTTCGGAGCGGTCGCGGCTGGGCAAGGGGCTGCAGGCCGGTCTGCTGCAAAGCTGGATCAATGTATTTGGCATGGAGCGTATCCACTTCATCAATTTCGATGACCTCAAGTCCAGGCCGGCGGAGGTTGCCCGGCAGATCTACCGCTTCCTGGAGGTGGATCCGGACTTCAGCCCGGCCATTGTGCATACCCAGCGGGGAGGCGTGCCGCGCAGCGCGATGCTGATGCGGCTTCTGAACCTGCCCAAAGCCCGGATCCGGCGTTTCGTTCCGCGGATCCTGCGGGAGAAGCTGCGGGCACAGATCTACAGCAAAGTGCTGGAAAGCCCGAAAGTCGCCCCCGGCACCTGGCATGCGCTGCGCCGCTACTATGCTGCCGATATCGCGCAGTTGCAGGCGCTTACCGGGCACGATCTGCAGCCCTGGACCCTGCGCTCTGCCCCCGGGGCCTGACATGCCCCATGGCCGGCGGGTGTTTCAATCCTGCAGAATACCTTCAAGCCGGGCCGCCAGCCGGGCGACATCATAAAGCTGTTCTGCCCTCGCCCGCCCGTTCCTCCCGAAACTGGCCCTCAGATCCGTGTCGCCGGCCAGGGTATTGATGGAGCGCACCCAGTCTTCTTCTGAGCGGCACAGGAAACCGGTCTCTGCATCGATGACGGTTTCAGCGTTGGCGCCCACCCGGCTGGCCACAACCGGCAGGCCGCTGGCCATGTACTCCAGCGCCTTGAAGGCGCATTTGTATTCGTTGAAGGGATGCTGCGAGAGCGGGTAAAGGCCGATGTCGAAAGGTTCGATTGCATCCGCCACGGCACCGGGGTCGGACCATTGGATCTGGTCGATGAAGTCGATTGCCACGCCATCGATGGCACCAAAGACGTCATAGAGTTCCCGCACCCCGCAGGCGCCCACGATCCGGAAGCTGACGGGACGCCGGGCGCCGACACGCTGCAAGGGCTGCCGCAGTATCCGGATCAGGTCATCCGCGTAATGCGCGCCGTTGCCGATCCAGCCAAGGCAGATTTTCTCTCCGGGCTGGTGGGTTTTGACGCGGTAGTTTGCCAGCTGGACGCCGGAAGGAACCACGTGAACGGCACTTTGGTGCGGCTGCGCGAGCCGGGCCAGCGCCTGGCTGCCCGCCAGCACGCCGCCGGACAAAGCCATCATTCTGTTTGCCCGCTGCATCGTGGCCGATGCCTGTGTGCGGCTGGGAGCATCGTCGATGTCAAAGAACACTTTCTTGCCCAGCCGCCGCAGCAGGCGGGCGGCAAGCAGGTCGTAGCGGCCGTATTTCTTCTGGAACACAACGGCGTCCGCAGTCCGGGCCGCCGCCAGCAGAGACAGATACTGCATCCGGTGCCCGGCCTGCCGGATCCGGACCGAATGGCCCCGTGCTTTCAGCGCTTCGGCGATCCAGTAGCCCCTGACCCGCGAACTGGCCTTGTCTTCCTTTCCCAGCAGCACCATGAGAATGTTCATGGCTGGACCGGACCGTTTGCGGTCCGGTGGCAGTATGGCCCCTGCCCCATGCGTCAAACCTGTTTGCCCCAGCCTGTCAGCCATTTGCCGCAACCGGGGGGACGAGCACGCTGGTGTAGAGCGCGGCATAGCTTTGACACATGACCGGCAGGGAATAGCGCTGCACCGCATGGATCCGGGCAGTCTGCCCAAGCCGGGCGCATAACGCGCCGTCCGCGATCAGGCGTGCCATGGCCTTGGACAGCCCGGCGGCACTGCCATCCGCAACCAGCAGGCCGTTTTCGCCATCCTCGACGATTTCGGCAGGCCCCATGGCGCCTGCGGCAATTGCCGGCTTGCCGCAGGCCATTGCCTCGGCAACGGCAAGGCCGAAAGCTTCATCCAGAGCCGCATGCACAAAGATGTCGGAAACCGCCAGCCAATCGGCCACGTCGTCCCGCCTGCCCGGCAGGAGGACCTTCCCTTCCAGGCCGCAGGCGGCCACCAGCTGTTCGAGGCGGGGTCTCTCCCCGCCCTCGCCGAGAATGACCAGCCGGGCCTTGCCGGGCCGGTCCGGGATGTCCGCAAAGGCTCTGATGCTGCTGCTATGGCGTTTGCGCGCGACAAGGGAGCCGACAGAGATCAGAACAATCCAGTCCTCCTCCCAGCCAAGCTGCGTCCGCAGCGCTGACCGGCAGCCGTTTTGGCATGGCGTGAATTTTTCAACGTCGATACCGTTCCAGACAATCGAAATGCGGTCGTCCGGCACCCCCCACCGGGCCTGAATATAGGCCTTCGAGGTCCGGCTCACAGCCGCCCAGCGGTCAACCCACCAGGTCTTTCCGGTCAGAAAGTTGCGCAACCCGGTCAAGCGCCGCGGCCATTTCTGGCGGCCCCCCGCAAGGGTTCCGAAATGCTGAGTGCGCACAATCCGGAACCCGAAAAGCCGGGCCAGGACAAAGATCCAGGCTGATTTGCGGCTGTGGACATGCAGCAGCCTGAAGCCTTCGCGCCTGAGCCCCGACAGGGCCCGCACAAGCTGCACAGGCGATGCAGCCAGTTTCACCGTCCCCTGGCCGGCCAGTGCGGAAAACCGTGCGTCCAGTTCGCTCCGGCCGGTGAAAATACCGCGGCACTCCGTCATCTCTGCGGTCATCAGATCATAAACGACCTGGGTTACGCCAACTCCAGGGCGGGCATTGTCCACGATGTGACAGACTTTCATCACAACAGGATTTCAAATCCGCTAGCTGTAATAGCCAGCGTAGTGCTGTTTATAGATGAACTCATTGTCCGCGTATCTCCGGGCTTTGGATTGAGACACCAGGCTCAGCACGCAGCCGGCGACAGGCGCGTTCACAGAGCGAAGTTCACGCAATCCTTCACGGACGGCGTTCTTGGACGTGCGGTTCCAATGCACCAGATAGACAATGGAATCTGCCATCCTGGACAGAAGCCGGGCATCGGCCGCCACCAGGACAGGCGGAGCATCAAGAATGACCAGCCGGTATCTTTCGCGCAGGGCGGCAATCATCTCAGCAAACCGCGGCGAAGACAAAATGTCTGCCGGGCTTTCATGGAAGCTTTCGCTTTTTCCTGCAGCAAGGACATGCAGCCCGGATTCCGGGTGCAGGGCCAGCGCCTCTTCCAGGCTGCAATCATTTCGCAGGTAACTGACCAGCCCGCCGCTTGACTTGGACGGGACCAGTCTCGGAAATTTCGAATAGATGCGGGCATTGGACGCGTCCCGCAGGTCGCAGCTTACAAGAATAGTATCGTGTTCCGTATGCTGGCTGGCCAAAGCGGTCAGAAATGAGGTGACGCTTTTTCCCTCGCCAGGCACTGAAGAGGTCAGCATGATGACCTGCGGCTGGTTGTCCGGATCGCTGTAAAGAAGGCTGGTCCGCAGATTGCGGATGCTTTCTGCAAGAAGGCACTTCGGGCGCGTCACAAATTCCCGCGCGCGTTTGCGCAGGCTTTTGCGTCTCCCGGCCAGTGGCAGCGATGTCAGCACAGGAAAAGGGGTGATTTCAGCCAGGTCACGCGGGTCGCGAACCGAATTGTTCATCCGCTCCCGCAGCAACAGGAACAAAGCGCAAATGAACAGAGCGCCGCCGCTGGAGGCAAGCAGGATGCGGTTGCTGGCTTCCCGGTCCGGGTATGAAGGCGGTTCGGCCCGGGACAGAATGCGGGCATCGGCCGACTGGAGCTTGGCCTGTTCCGAGATCTCTTTCTGGCGCACCACAAAAGTTTGCAGCAATGTCTGGTTGGCCAGAACCTCGCGCTCCAGGCGGGAGATGAAGAGCTCGTCCGCGGTCCGCTCGATCGAGGTGATTTCCAGCTCCCGGACCATGACCTCCAGCTGCTGCTCCCGCTGTTCCAGCGATGCGACTTCGAACTCAAGCGCGGCGATAATATAGGCAGCCTCCTCACGGATGCTCTGCTGCGTCTGCTCAAGCAAAGCGGCGCTGCGCACGCTTGACGGTGTGACAATACTGCCGCTTATGGCGCGCTCCTGGGCAATTTTTTCCCGGATTTCGATCTCCCGCCTGCGGAAGTCGGTGATCAGCTCGGATTCGCGGAATTCTGTAACGCTCCAAAGATCCGTCCCTTCCGTCAACGCGGCGGCGGCCCGTTTGAAGCGGGCGTGTGACTCAGAAAGGCGCAACCGGATTGCCGAAAGCTCCTGATTGTGCGCCGCGAGCTGAATGTCGGTCATTTCTGCACTCTGGGCCCGCCGCCGGGCCAGATCCAGGCGTGTGTCTTTCAGATCCCTCTCGGAGTCCACGACACTTTGTTTCAGCTCCTTGATGCGATTGCTGACCAGATCTATGGCCGCAAGCACGTCCTGGTTTTTCGACACTTTCTGAAAGGCGATATATTCCTCGCTGATCGTGTTTGCGATCAGAGCGGCCTTTTGCGGGTCTGGAGAACGGTAGAACAGCTCGATCACCCCGGAACCGCTTATGACCTCAATCTCAAGGTTGTCCCGCAGATAGCTGATCGCATCCCGCGCTGCCGTCCTTTGCTCTTCCTCTTCCGTCCGGGCCGTCACCGGGGGGGCGGCGGTTTCCGGTTGCGTGGCAAAACCCAGCCGGGCCAACTGGCCGGACACAGGTTCCGGCGCAGCATTCAGCAGCCAGGCGGTGGCTGCATTCCTAAAACCGCTGGGTCCTGAGCTGCCGCTGCCGCCCTGGCTGTCTTGCAGGATCGTGTCTTCACCAAGAACGCTGACAATATTGCCCAGCAAAGTGGTGGAGTTGAGGATTTCCACCTGGTTCCCGATACCGGCACCGGTATCCGGCTCGACCAGCACCTCTGAGAGATCCACAATTTGCAGGCGCTCGGGCTCATACAGGATGCTGGTCACCGCGCGGTACATTGGCTCCTGGCGGCTGACATGCGCTAACCCGGCCAGAAAACCGGCACCGGCAAAGACCGCTAGAAGCAGCTTCCCGCGCCAGAGGGCAAGCGCCATTTTACGTGTGTCCAGAGTCTGGTCAGCGCCGCTGTCCCCGGGCAGGCCGTAGGTTTCGTATTCTGGCAAGCTTTCCTTGGGGCGGGCGTGGTCCCCGAACTTCGACCGTCTTGCGTACATGAAATCAAAACCCCTTAACCGAAACCGCGCCTGGCCGCCCAGAGCGCTCCGCTGCACCGTTGAGAGCGCTGTAAAGTTCCATCAATTCATAATTATGTGGCAAAGTCGACGGATTCCAAGTCCGGGCCAATCGGGCTGCTTGCCATGGCGGCCGCGATTGAAGCCGCCTCATTGAGACAGACCGCCAGCCAGTCCCGGGTTTTCCATATGCGGCGGGGCAATTCCCGGGGCACAGGAAAGACAATTGCAGAAGCCTTGCGGGATTTTGCCGTTAGGTCCCGCAACACCGCCGCTGGCCTGTTTCAAAGAGACAGCCCCGGGCGTGCGGCGCCAGGTCTGATGCCCGGGGCATCTGCACGCTGCTGCGGCCGCCAGTTTGGAAAACCTGACATTCTGGCCGGTTCCGGCCAGAATGTCGATGCATTGGCCCGCCCGGGCCGGTGATTTTCCGCCGTTGCGCGGTTCGTTGCGAATGACGACCCCGGAATTGGCCAAAAAAAGCCGGCTTTTCGACATCAAGCTGCTCCTGACTTCCTGTTAACCCTTCTGCGCGATAGGCCGCCGCAAACTCAGCAGTACAAGTCCGCTTTCCGGCGGTCCGGGACCTGAGGCACTTGCGGCGTCCGGGATCTGTCCTGATGTCCCGGGCTGTCTCGCGTGCCTGGCTCCGGTGAGTGCTGTTTCGAAATGTAAGAGTGTTGGCCGCGCCACTCCGCGGCTGATCGCCAGTGAAAGGAAATCACATGACCGTTTGGCATTCGTCTGACCTCGGCTGGTCCGCGGGTCAGGATGTCTCCAGCGCGTTTGCGTCCCTGTTGAACAGCAACCAGTTCAAGGCCGGGGACACACTTGTTCTTGAGGATACCTACCAGATCTCGGGGTCGAACCTGCGGCTTCCGGAGAACTTCACCCTGACCGCAACCCAGGGCGCGGGCCTGAATGTGCGCACCACCTCCGCCACCGACACCTCGGCGCTGTTCAACCTGTCTGACGGGGTGACCGTCAGCAATGTCACCTTCGACGTGGTGAACGCGCCAAAGACCGGCTACAGCGCCGCCAACCCGGC
>NZ_JBVVXU010000026.1:0-56993 GCF_055902035.1 Leisingera sp. SA215
CCCCTCACCGGCGGCGCTGAGGCGCAGCGGGACACACCGGACGGGGCGGCGGCGACGCAGGAACGGACGGGAGACACGGCGGAGAGACGCCGGGACGGGCCGGAGAGACGGCAGGACACCCGGGAGAGACCGGGGCATTTTGCAGGATATGGCAGGCGGGCGCGCTGGGGAACTGGCGCATCGGTCCTGTTTTTGACCTCGGGATGTTTGCTCTTTGACATTGATGGATAACTGAAGAGATATGCGGGCGGTTTGGTTCATTTCGATGGATCAGCGTCTGTATGTCAACGCTCATAGGGGGTTCGCTTCCGATGATTGAGTGTCAGCTTCACTGTCTTGTTCGGCTTCGGTTTCTTTTGAAACCAAGCACAACAGACAGAGAATGATTGGTTGCAGTTCCGGTTCCTAGCCGGGTCGGATCGCAAGGCGTGTCAAACCCCCGTGTTTGGCGGCTTTGTTAAAGCAACCAGTGATGTGCAGAGGTTCGAACGTCAAGGATACGCTGGCAACGGCGTTTCAACTTGAGAGTTTGATCCTGGCTCAGAACGAACGCTGGCGGCAGGCCTAACACATGCAAGTCGAGCGCGCCCTTCGGGGTGAGCGGCGGACGGGTTAGTAACGCGTGGGAACGTGCCCTTCTCTAAGGAATAGCCACTGGAAACGGTGAGTAATACCTTATACGCCCTTCGGGGGAAAGATTTATCGGAGAAGGATCGGCCCGCGTTAGATTAGATAGTTGGTGGGGTAACGGCCTACCAAGTCTACGATCTATAGCTGGTTTTAGAGGATGATCAGCAACACTGGGACTGAGACACGGCCCAGACTCCTACGGGAGGCAGCAGTGGGGAATCTTGGACAATGGGCGCAAGCCTGATCCAGCCATGCCGCGTGAGTGATGAAGGCCTTAGGGTCGTAAAGCTCTTTCGCCAGAGATGATAATGACAGTATCTGGTAAAGAAACCCCGGCTAACTCCGTGCCAGCAGCCGCGGTAATACGGAGGGGGTTAGCGTTGTTCGGAATTACTGGGCGTAAAGCGCGCGTAGGCGGACCAGAAAGTAAGGGGTGAAATCCCAGGGCTCAACCCTGGAACTGCCTCTTAAACTCCTGGTCTTGAGTTCGAGAGAGGTGAGTGGAATTCCGAGTGTAGAGGTGAAATTCGTAGATATTCGGAGGAACACCAGTGGCGAAGGCGGCTCACTGGCTCGATACTGACGCTGAGGTGCGAAAGTGTGGGGAGCAAACAGGATTAGATACCCTGGTAGTCCACACCGTAAACGATGAATGCCAGTCGTCGGGTAGCATGCTATTCGGTGACACACCTAACGGATTAAGCATTCCGCCTGGGGAGTACGGTCGCAAGATTAAAACTCAAAGGAATTGACGGGGGCCCGCACAAGCGGTGGAGCATGTGGTTTAATTCGAAGCAACGCGCAGAACCTTACCAACCCTTGACATCCTCGGCCCGCCAGAGAGATCTGGTTTTCACTTCGGTGACCGAGTGACAGGTGCTGCATGGCTGTCGTCAGCTCGTGTCGTGAGATGTTCGGTTAAGTCCGGCAACGAGCGCAACCCACATCCTTAGTTGCCAGCAGGTCAAGCTGGGCACTCTAGGGAAACTGCCCGTGATAAGCGGGAGGAAGGTGTGGATGACGTCAAGTCCTCATGGCCCTTACGGGTTGGGCTACACACGTGCTACAATGGCAGTGACAATGGGTTAATCCCAAAAAACTGTCTCAGTTCGGATTGGGGTCTGCAACTCGACCCCATGAAGTCGGAATCGCTAGTAATCGCGTAACAGCATGACGCGGTGAATACGTTCCCGGGCCTTGTACACACCGCCCGTCACACCATGGGAGTTGGTTCTACCCGACGACGCTGCGCTAACCCTTCGGGGAGGCAGGCGGCCACGGTAGGATCAGCGACTGGGGTGAAGTCGTAACAAGGTAGCCGTAGGGGAACCTGCGGCTGGATCACCTCCTTTCTAAGGATGATGCTGGCATCATGGAGCTTGCTCCTGATCGTGCATCACTTAGCATGGGCAGCAATCAAAGCTGCCCGCATCGGGGCATCGCAAGATGCCCTCCGGACCGGACCGTCCTCATATCTCTTCAGGAACACACGCGGCAGCAGCCGTTACTGGCAGCTGTCCGGTGACATAACCACTGAGTGCTGCTCTCGGGCATTGCCTTGCAATACCCTGTCGCACACCGGTTTTGTTTTGCAGAGCGAAACGAAAACCTGGGTCGGTAGCTCAGGTGGTTAGAGCGCACGCCTGATAAGCGTGAGGTCGGAGGTTCAAGTCCTCCTCGACCCACCATTATCCCTCGGGGTATATTTGGGGCCTTAGCTCAGCTGGGAGAGCGCCTGATTTGCATTCAGGAGGTCAGGAGTTCGATCCTCCTAGGCTCCACCACCGCCCGCGGGGGCGCCGCAAGGAAGAACATATCTTCAAGCAGTTGATGACTGTTTGAACGTCTGTTCTTCAGACGAAAATTGACATCGTAAAGAGAGATACAATCAACAAGACTGTTGGCCGCCCGAGTGAGGGACCGGTCTCAGTCAGGTGCTGACTGTCCTTCGGGACGGGATGCGAGCTTCAGAATACGTCATGTTTCCTCAGACGTCCTGAAGTCTGCCTGATTGAAAAGACAGTGTTGTCCAAGTCAAGTACACTAACCCGCATGATCCGAGGATCATGCAACAAGTTCCTGGTCGCATCAGTGGCCGGGAGCGGGATAGTTTGCTTTTTGGTTCAGAAATAGCGGCGCCGGTTCGTTACCAGCTTCCGGTGCCCTGAAAGGTAACACTTTCTCTTTCTGGATCAAATCAAGCGCGAGAAGGGCGTTTGGTGGATGCCTTGGCAGTAAGAGGCGATGAAAGACGTGATACCCTGCGATAAGCTTGGGGGAGCCGGGAATAGGCTTTGATCCCAAGATCTCTGAATGGGGGAACCCACCTGAAAGTTTGTTATAATAGCCGCCGGTTCATTCCGGATGGCTGCTTATAATGGGCTTAACCAGGTACTTATGGACTGAATACATAGGTCTATAAGAGCAAACCCGGGGAACTGAAACATCTAAGTACCCGGAGGAAAGGACATCAATAGAGACTCCGTTAGTAGCGGCGAGCGAACGCGGACCAGCCGAGCCTGATGAGTGAGAAGAACATGTTGGGAACCATGGCCATAGCGGGTGACAGCCCCGTATTCTAAGCTCTGAGGGACGTATTAAGTAGGGCGGGACACGTGAAATCCTGTTCGAAGATCGGAGGACCACCTCCGAAGGCTAAGTACTCCTTACTGACCGATAGCGAACCAGTACCGTGAGGGAAAGGTGAAAAGCACCCCGGCGAGGGGAGTGAAACAGTACCTGAAACCGAACGCCTACAATCAGTTGGAGGCCCCTTGAGGGCTGACAGCGTACCTTTTGTATAATGGGTCATCGACTTGGTCTCACGAGCAAGCTTAAACCGTTAGGTGTAGGCGCAGCGAAAGCGAGTCTTAATAGGGCGCATGAGTTCGTGGGATCAGACCCGAAACCGAGTGATCTAGGCATGGCCAGGTTGAAGGTGCGGTAACACGCACTGGAGGACCGAACCCACATCCGTTGAAAAGGATCGGGATGAGCTGTGCCTAGGGGTGAAAGGCCAATCAAACTCGGAGATAGCTGGTTCTCTGCGAAATCTATTTAGGTAGAGCGTCATCCGAATACCCCGGGGGGTAGAGCACTGGATGGGTAATGGGGCCCCACAGGCTTACTGATCCTAACCAAACTCCGAATACCCGGGAGTACTGGATGGCAGACACACGGCGGATGCTAACGTCCGTCGTGGAGAGGGAAACAACCCTGACCTCCGGCTAAGGCCCCCAATTCATGGCTAAGTGGGAAAGCAGGTGAGACGTCCAAAACAACCAGGAGGTTGGCTTAGAAGCAGCCATCCTTTAAAGATAGCGTAACAGCTCACTGGTCTAATCAAGATGTCTTGCGGCGAAGATGTAACGGGGCTCAAGCCATGAGCCGAAGCCGAGGATGCACATCGTGCATGGTAGCAGAGCGTAGTGTGACATAGTCTCATTCCTCCTTAGTTCCTTCGGGAGCATTGGAGGAGAGAGGCTTTCGATGAAGCGGGCGCGTGAGCGATCCCGTGGAGAGATCACTAGTGAGAATGATGACATGAGTAGCGACAAAGAGTGTGAGAGACACTCTCGCCGAAAGTCCAAGGGTTCCTGCTTAAAGCTAATCTGAGCAGGGTAAGCCGGCCCCTAAGCCGAGGCCGAAAGGCGTAGGCGATGGGAACCACGTTAATATTCGTGGGCCAGGAGGATGTGACGGATTGTGAAGGTAGTTCATCCTTATCGGATTGAATGGGCTGCTGATCAGTCCCTGGAAATAGCCCTCCGTCAGACCGTACCCTAAACCGACACAGGTGGACTGGTAGAGAATACCAAGGCGCTTGAGAGAACGATGTTGAAGGAACTCGGCAAAATACCTCCGTAAGTTCGCGAGAAGGAGGCCCGGGTCCTACGCAAGTGGAATCCGGGGGCACAAACCAGGGGGTGGCGACTGTTTATTAAAAACACAGGGCTCTGCGAAGCCGCAAGGCGACGTATAGGGTCTGACGCCTGCCCGGTGCCTGAAGGTTAAAAGGAGGGGTGAGAGCTCCGAATTGAAGCCCAGGTAAACGGCGGCCGTAACTATAACGGTCCTAAGGTAGCGAAATTCCTTGTCGGGTAAGTTCCGACCTGCACGAATGGCGTAACGACTTCCCCGCTGTCTCCAACATCGACTCAGCGAAATTGAATTGCCTGTCAAGATGCAGGCTTCCCGCGGTTAGACGGAAAGACCCCGTGCACCTTTACTACAGCTTCGCACTGGTATCAGGATTGTGATGTGCAGGATAGGTGGTAGGCATCGAAACCGTGACGCAAGTCGCGGCGGAGCCTCCCTTGAGATACCACCCTTCGCACTCTTGATATCTAACCGCGGTCCGTTATCCGGATCCGGGACCCTGCGTGGCGGGTAGTTTGACTGGGGCGGTCGCCTCCTAAAGAGTAACGGAGGCGCGCGAAGGTTGGCTCAGAGCGGTCGGAAATCGCTCGTTGAGTGCAATGGCAGAAGCCAGCCTGACTGCGAGACTGACAAGTCGAGCAGAGACGAAAGTCGGCCATAGTGATCCGGTGGTCCCGAGTGGAAGGGCCATCGCTCAACGGATAAAAGGTACGCCGGGGATAACAGGCTGATACTGCCCAAGAGTCCATATCGACGGCAGTGTTTGGCACCTCGATGTCGGCTCATCTCATCCTGGGGCTGGAGCAGGTCCCAAGGGTACGGCTGTTCGCCGTTTAAAGAGGTACGTGAGCTGGGTTTAGAACGTCGTGAGACAGTTCGGTCCCTATCTGCCGTGGGTGTAGGATACTTGAGAGGAGTTGCCCCTAGTACGAGAGGACCGGGGTGAACGAACCACTGGTGGACCTGTTGTTGCGCCAGCAGCAGTGCAGGGTAGCTATGTTCGGACAGGATAACCGCTGAAGGCATCTAAGCGGGAAGCCCCCCTCAAAACAAGGTATCCCTGAGGGCCGTGGAAGACCACCACGCCGATAGGCCGGAGATGTAAGTGCAGCAATGCATTCAGTTGACCGGTACTAATCGCCCGATAGGCTTGATTTGATCCAGTAACAGACAGTGTTACGGAAACACCAAACAAGCAAACACATCCCAAATAACAAACACTTGGACAACCTTGATTGTAACGCCTGCCCTTGTGGATATGTCATGTGACATAGCTCAGGTGCGGCAACGCATGTTTGCTTCGCAAACACGCTGCCTGCCGCTGACCGAGAAACATCCACAAGCCGCAGGCTTGTTGGATTTTTCTCGGTTTGGTGGCTACAGCGCAAGTGAAACACCCGGTCCCTTCCCGAACCCGGAAGTTAAGCACTGCCGCGCCGATGGTACTTGGGCTCAAGCCCTGGGAGAGTAGGTCACCGCCAAACCTAGTAAAATCCAAATCTCTCGCAACGATGCTTATACACAAAACCGCCGCTGCGCATAACGCCAGCGGCGGTATTGCGTTCGGCAGTTCAAAAAAACAGGCCGGAAACAGGCTTTCGCCGCAATCCCCCAGCGCCATTGGCCCGGGGGCAATGGCCGGCGGCAACACCCGGCAGCGGCCACAGATTCAACAGCGCGCCTAACGTACTGGATCGCGGCTTTGCCGCAAGCATCCCGGAGCGGAAACGGAGTGGGCGCCAGGGGGAGGGCGGGTCTTTGCCTTTCCGGTTTGCGGCGTGAAGCTTGCTGAAAGCGGTGGAAATCTGCATCCGGCTAGGGAATTGTTAGAGGGTGCGGTTTAAACCTGCAGGCAACATTCACGCAATGAAGGTTCCGCACTGATGCCCCGACTTCCCGATTTTCTGTACCGTCTGCCTGTCCGGATCTATGCGCTGGCGGCGCTGGCTCTCAGCCTGACGGCTGTGCTGACGTTCCTGCTGCTGTCGCAATCCGTGAAAAACGCCTATGAAATGCGCTATACTGAGCTGCACAACGTCACGGACACTGCGGTCAGCCTGCTGCGCGATCTGGAGGAAGGTGTCAAAGACGGCCGCTTCACCGAAGAACAAGCCCGTGATATCGGCCGCGAGCGCCTGACGGCGCTGCGCTTTGGCGATTCGGGTTACGTGTTTGTCTTTGACCACGACCTGGTGGTGCAGGCGCATCCGACCGTGCCCGCCTGGAACGGCACCAACCAGGGCGCCTATGAGGATGTGACCGGTATCAAAGTGTTCCGGGAGCTGGAGAAGATCGCTGCCGCCAAAGGGGCAGGGGAGCTTACATATTACTTCAAGAAACCGGACTCCGAGGTGATCGAGGCCAAGATCGGCTATGTGCAGGCCTATGAACCCTGGGGCTGGATCGTCGGCACCGGCGCCTATGTCTCGGATATCGAGGCTGACGTTGCACGGATGCGCAATGAGGCGCTGATCCTTCTGGGCATCAGCCTGGTGGCGTTGTCGATTGCTGCTTATTTCATCACCCGCAGCGTCACCGGTCCGCTGAATGGCCTCAAATCCCGTATGCAGACACTGGCCGATGGCGACACAGACAGCGAAATCCCCCATGCCACTGCGCGCAGCGAACTGGGCGAGATTGCCCAAAGCCTTGATGTGTTCCGCCAGGCACTGATCCGCCAGAAGGATCTGGAGCGGGCCGAGCAGCAACGCAATGAAAAGCGCAGCAATGTCGTGAGTGTGCTCAGCAGCAAACTGTCAGCCCTGTCGCAGGGGGACCTGACCGCGCAGATCACCGGTTCCTTCCCGGAGGATTACGAGCAGCTGCGCCAGGACTTCAACACCACCGCGCAGAACCTCAGCGCGACCGTGGAACAGGTGATTGCCGCGGCCAGCAGCATCCGCAGCGGTGCGGCTGAAATCAGCCAGGCTTCGGATGACCTGTCGCACCGCACCGAAAGCCAGGCCGCGACTCTGGAAGAAACCGCTGCCGCCCTGGATGAGCTGACCGCTTCGGTCAAATCGGCAGCTGAGGGTGCCCGCAGCGTCGAGGCCACCATGGAAGACGCCAAGGGCGAAGCCCGCACCAGCGGCGAAGTGGTGCAAAGCGCCGTCGCCGCGATGACCGAGATCGAGGAATCTTCGGCGCAAATCTCGCAGATCATTTCGGTAATCGACGATATCGCCTTTCAGACCAATCTCCTGGCGCTGAACGCCGGGGTGGAGGCCGCCCGCGCTGGCGAAGCGGGCCGCGGCTTTGCGGTGGTCGCCTCCGAGGTGCGGGCGCTGGCGCAGCGGTCTTCGGACGCGGCGATGGAGATCAAGACCCTGATCGGCAACAGTTCCGGTCAGGTCGCCCGCGGCGTGGATCTGGTCGGCAAGGCGGGCGAAGCGCTGCAAAGCATCGTTTCGCAGGTCAGCCATATCTCGCAGCTGGTCTCCGGCATTGCCGAAGGCGCCGCCGAGCAATCCACCGGCCTGCATGAGATCAACACCGGTGTCACCCAGCTGGATCAGGTCACCCAGCAGAATGCTGCCATGGTGGAACAGGCCACTGCGGCCGGCCATTTGCTGAAGACCGACGCCACCAAGCTCAGCGATCTGGTGGCGCATTTCAAAATCCCCGGCGGCGGCATTGCGGCAGCTCCGGCCCAGGCGGCCAGGGCACCGGCGCAAACCGCCCACGGCAGCGCTGACTGGAACATGGAGACCGCGCCGCAGCCTGCCCCGCAGCCTGTTGCCGCGGCCGGCGGCAGTGCAGCCAAGAAGCTGTGGCAGGACTTCTGATCCGTCTGCGAACCCGTCACAGGCAAACAGAAAACGCCCGGGGATTTCCCCGGGCGTTATTTATTGCGGACTGTCCGGAAAGATCAGCCAATGATCGCATTCAGCGTTGCCGAGGGGCGCATCACCTTGGCCTTCAGCGCTGCACTCGGGCGGTAGTAGCCGCCAATGTCTGCCGCCTGGCCCTGGGCTGCGGCCAGCTCGGCCAGGATCTGCGCCTCCTTGGCCGCCAGCTCTTCAGCGATCGGGGCAAAATGCGCCGCCAGCTCCGCATCCCCGGTTTGGGCCGCCAGAGCTTCGGCCCAGTAGCGGGCAAACCAATAGTGGCTGTCGCGGTTGTCCGGCTCGCCGACTTTGCGGCTGGGAGAGCGGTTGTGGTCGAGAATACCTTGGGTGGCGTCTTCGGCCGCAGCGCCCAGCACGCCGGCCTTGGCGTTGCCCTTGGCGTCGGCCAGGAAGTTCAGGCTTTCCCCCAGGGCGCAGAATTCACCCATCGAATCCCAGCGCAGGTGGTTTTCCTCAACCAGCTGCTGCACATGTTTCGGAGCAGACCCGCCGGCACCGGTTTCAAACAGCCCGCCGCCCTGCATCAGCTTGACGATCGACAGCATCTTGGCCGAGGTGCCCAGCTCCAGGATCGGGAACAGGTCGGTCAGATAATCGCGCAGCACGTTGCCGGTGATGGCGATGCTGTCGTTGCCCGCGGTGATCGTTTCCAGCGACTGGCGGGTTGCCTCGCGCGGCGCCAGGATCAGGAACTTGTCCGCAACGCCCGCCGCTTCCAGCGCCGGTTTCACATAGTTGATCAGCTCGGCGTCATGGGCACGGTTTGCGTCCAGCCAGAAGATCGCCTCGGAGCCGGTCAGGCGCTGGCGGTCCATCGCCAGCTCGATCCAGTTCTCGATCGGTGCCTTCTTGACAGTGCAGGCCCGCCAGATGTCACCCGCCTCGACGTCGTGCGAATGCAGCGTTCCGCCGTTTGCCAGAATCACCCGGATGGTGCCATCTGCGGGCGCTTCGAACGTGGTCGGGTGGGAGCCGTATTCCTCGGCCTTCTGCGCCATCAGGCCGACGTTGGCGACGGCACCGGCGGTGGTCACGTCCAGCGCGCCATTGGCTTTGAAAAAATTGATGGTCTCGTCATAGACCGTGGCATAGCAGCGGTCGGGGATCACGCAGTTGGTGTCGCCCTTGTTGCCGTTCTGGTCCCAGCCCTTGCCGCCGGCGCGGATTACCGCGGGCATCGAAGCGTCGATGATCACATCGGACGGCACATGCAGGTTGGTGATGCCCTTGTCGCTGTCCACCATATACATGTCCGGCCGCTTGGCCCGCACGGCATCGATTTCGGCCATGATCTCCGGGTTGTCCTTCACCCGGTTCAGCAGGTCGCCCATGCCGGAATTCGGGTTGACGCCCAGGGCCTCCATCTGGGGGCCGAATTTTTCAAACACTGGCGCCAGCCAGGCCTTCACCGCGTGGCCGAAGATAATCGGGTCGGAGACCTTCATCATCGTCGCCTTCATGTGCAGCGAGAACATGGTGCCGTCGGCCTTGGTGTCCGCGATGGCCTCGGCCAGAAAGGCGGCCAGCGCCTTGGCGGACAGGAAGGTGGCATCGGCCACGGTGCCCTCTTCCAGCGTCCAGGCGTCTTTCAGAACGGTGACGGAGCCGTCCTTGGCGACAAATTCGATCTTCGCGTCCCCTGCCTGCGCGGCGGTGATGGTCGCAGATTTTTCGTTTGCATAGAAGTCGTCGCCCGGCATCGACGACACTTTGGTCTTGCTGCCGGCCGACCAGCTGCCCATCGAATGCGGGTTCTTCCGGGCATAGTTCTTCACCGCCTTGGCGGCGCGGCGGTCGGAGTTGCCCTCGCGCAGGACCGGGTTCACCGCCGAGCCCTTGATCGCGTCATAGCGGGCGCGGATCTCTTTTTCGGCGTCCGTCGCCGGCTCTGCGGGGTAGTCCGGAATGGCATAGCCCTGAGCTTGCAATTCGGTGACAGCGGCAACCAGCTGCGGCACCGAGGCGGAGACGTTGGGCAGCTTGATGACATTGGCGTCCGGGGTTTTCACCAGTTGGCCCAGCTCGGCCAGATCATCGCTCTGGCGCTGGTCTTCGGTCAGGTTCTCCGGGAAAGCTGCAATGAGGCGGCCGGCCAGTGAAATGTCCTTGGTGCCGACAGAGACACCGGCGGCCGCGGCGAACTTGCGGATGATCGGCAGGAAGGATGCCGAGGCCAGCTCGGGCGCTTCGTCTACAATGGTATACAATATGTCCGGGGTTTGATTTTCTGCCATGTTCCACAACCTTTCAGCGATCTCGGAGGCTTTTGTGACGTCAGCGCAGACAGGCCGCGCCAGGTTCGGGTAGTCCGGAGCTGCCGCGGCGGTGCCCTGAAAATGGGCGGACCCCGGCCTGGCAGCCAATGGGATGGCCCCCATGTAGAACACGATTGCTGCGGGTGCAATGGTTTGGCGCATCCGGCGCCCCGCGCGGATTGCCGCGGCCGGGCCTGGGGACGCAACAGAGGGGCGCTGCCCCTCTTGGGCCGATGGCCCAATTCACCCCGGAGTATTTCCGGAAAGATGAACATCGCGGCAGGGGATCACTCGCGCAGTTCGTCCGGGGCGACGCCCCAGAGCTTTTTCTTCGGCGCCCAGCCGCTGTAGCCGCCTGCCGAGATTTCGCACCAGCTGGTTTCGCACTCGCCCAGCCGGGCGACCACGCCCAGCTCGAAGGCGGCGGTCACCGGCGCGCGGCTGTCCGGCCGGGAATGCACGGTCAGCATGTCCTCTTCGATCAGCACCGTGCGCACGCCCGACAGCAAGGCGTAATGCACCCAGCCGCCGGCCCCCTCGCGGTCCTGCACCCGGCGCCAGTGGCCGTATTCCGCGGTGATCTCCAGCGGCATGCCGCGGCGTTTGAACACCCAGTCGATCTTGTGGGTCAGCGACGGGCCGCGGCGCACATTGCCCTCGGCGGCCTTCATCGAGACATAGCGCGGCAGCGGCAGATTGGTGACGGGGCCGCGGGATTCGGCGGCGCATACGGTCCCCGCCATCGCCAGGGATACCGCTGCCGCTGCCAGATGGCGCAATGCCATTGCCGCTTTTTTCACTGTCTGCCGCCTCTTCTTGCCCAGCCGGACCAGGCCCAGCGTCCTGTTCCGGTCTTTTGCCCGTTTTCCTGCTGCGCCCGTGAAAATTCCGGCCAGCAGCAAGGGAGTTGCGCTTGGGTTCTTGTGCCCGTCCGCGTCCTGCGCCACGATGCCATGGAGGCGTGCGGATTGAAAAGCCCAAGGGAGAGCGCAAGTGCCAAGAGACCGACTGAGTGTTGTTGTTACGCGACGGTTGCCGGAGCCTGTGGAAACCCGGCTGAGCGAGCTGTTTGATGTCCGCCTGCGCGAGGATGACGCGCCGATGACCCGGGCCGAGCTGGCCGCGGCAGTGAAAAATGCCGATGTGCTGGTGCCGACTGTCACCGATACCATTGACGCAGGGATTTTGGGCCAGGCGGGGGAGCGGCTGCGGCTGATCGCCAACTACGGTGCCGGGGTCGACCATATTGATGTGGCCACTGCGCGTCAGCGCGGCATCCTGGTGTCCAACACGCCCGGGGTGCTGACCGACGATACTGCCGACATGGCCATGGCGCTGATCATGGCGGTGGTGCGGCGCATGCCCGAAGGGCTGGCCGTGATGCAGAAGGGCGACTGGCAGGGCTGGGCGCCGACAGCGCTTTTGGGCGGGCGGATTGCCGGGCGGCGGCTGGGCATTCTCGGCATGGGCCGGATCGGCCAGGCCGTGGCCAGGCGCGCCGCCGCCTTTGGCATGCAAATCCATTACCACAACCGCCGCCGGCTGCGTCCCGAGATCGAAGAGACGCTGGAAGCCACCTATTGGGAAAGCCTTGATCAGATGGCGGCGCGGATGGATGTGCTGTCGATCAACTGCCCGTCGACCCCTTCAACCTTCCACCTGATGAATGCCCGCCGCCTGAAGCTGATGAAGCCCTCGGCGGTGATCGTGAACACCTCGCGCGGCGAGGTCATCGACGAGCACGCGCTGACCCGGATGCTGCGCGCCGGTGAGATCGCCGGCGCGGGGCTCGATGTTTATGAACACGGCACCGACATCAACCCGCGCCTGCGCGAGCTGCCCAATGTGGTGCTGCTGCCGCATATGGGCTCCGCCACCATCGAGGGCCGGATCGAGATGGGCGAGAAGGTGCTGCTCAATATCAAGACTTTCGAGGACGGCCATCGTCCGCCGGACCAGGTGGTGCCGTCGATGCTGTAAGCGCCCGCACGCCGGGCCGGAATCCGAGAAAGGACTTTTCCATGAAGCACTTGGTTCTGGCCTGTATCGTCTGCGCCGGCAGTGCCGCCGCGCAGGACGCCGCTGACGCCGTTGCGCCCGAAGCGGCAACCGCCGGCACGTTTCAGGCGCTTTCGGCGGAGGTGGCTGCCGCGCTGGAGGCCAAATCGGCAGGCCGGCCTGTGGAAGCGGAAAACTGGATGGTCGCTGCTGCCAATCCGCACGCTGTTGAAGCCGGCGCCGCCGTGCTGCGCGCAGGCGGCACTGCGGCGGACGCGATGGTGGCGGTGCAGACCGTTCTGGGGCTGGTGGAGCCGCAATCCTCGGGCCTCGGCGGCGGCGCGTTCCTGGTCTGGTATGACGCCGCCACCGGCGAGCTGACCACGCTGGACGGGCGTGAAACCGCGCCGCTGGCCGCCACGCCGACCCTGTTCCAGGATGAAAGCGGCGAACCGTTGAAATTCTTTGATGCGGTGGTCGGCGGTCTGTCGGTCGGCACGCCCGGCACCCCGGCCCTGCTGGAGGCGGCGCACCGCCGCTGGGGCCGCGCCAACTGGCCGTCGCTGTTCGAGCCGGCCATCCGGCTGGCGGAGGAAGGCTTTGCCGTCTCGCCGCGGCTGGCCTCGCTGGTGGCGGGCGACGCCGAACGGCTGGCGCGCTTCCCGGCCACAGCGGATTACTTTCTGCCGGGCGGTGACCCGATTGCCGAGGGCGCGGCCCTCCTGAACCCGGACTATGCCGCCACCTTGCGGGCGCTGGCCCAGGGCGGGGCAGGCGCGTTCTACGCCGGTCCCATCGCGGCAGAGATCGTCCGGGCCGTGACCGCTGCCGAAGGCAACCCGGGGGTGCTGGCCGTCGCGGATCTGGCACTCTACCAGGTTAAGGAACGTCCGGCGGTCTGCGCCGCCTACCGCGATTTCGAGGCCTGCGGCATGGGGCCGCCGTCCTCGGGGGCGCTGACCGTGGGGCAAATTCTGGGGATGCTGAATTCCTATGATCTGGCGGAACTGGGGGCCGAAAGCGCCGAGGCCTGGCGGTTGATCGGCGATGCCTCGCGCCTCGCCTTTGCCGACCGGGGCCGTTATATGGCCGACGCGGATTTTGTGCCGGTGCCCAGCCACGGGCTGGTGGCGGCGGATTATCTCGCCACCCGGGCCGGGCTGCTGCAGGGCGATGATGCATTGCCCGAGGTGGCGCCGGGGGCGCCGGAATTCGATCACGCGCTGCTGCTGGCGGATGACGAGTCGATCGAGCTGCCCTCGACCTCGCATATCTCCATCGTCGACAGCTTTGGCAACGTGCTGTCGATGACCACGACAATCGAAAACGCCTTTGGCTCGCGGCTGATGGCGGGCGGGTTCCTGTTGAACAACGAGCTGACGGATTTTTCCTTCCGCACCCATGCGGACGGCGTGCCCATCGCCAACCGGCTGGAGCCGGGCAAGCGGCCGCGCTCCTCGATGGCGCCGACCATTATACTGAAGGACGGCAAGCCGGTGCTGGCCATCGGCTCCCCCGGCGGCAGCCGGATCATCGGCTATGTTGCGAAATCCATTGTGGCTTGGTCCGACTGGGGGCTGGATATCCAGGCGGCGCTGGCGCTGCCGCATCTGGTCAACCGGTTCGGCACCTATGATCTGGAGGCAGGCACCAGCGCCGAGGGGCTGGCGGGGGCGCTGACGGATTTGGGCTATGAGGTCAATATCCGCGATCTGACCTCCGGCCTGCACGCGATTGAGATCGGAGACGGGCTGAAGGGGGCAGCGGATCCGCGCCGGGAGGGGATAGCACTGGGTGGATAAAGCCTCCGCCCGGCTGCCGGGCCGGGTTACGGGTTTCTACCGGCTACTGGGTATTGAAGAACTGCAGGTGCCGGGCGTAGGTTAACTGGTGAAGTTCCGGGCTCTGTGCCCCGACCCCAAGGAGATCTGCCATGGTGCAAGCCACCTCACTGCCGCGCAACGAAGCCGGGATCGCCGCCGCCGTCGAGACGCTGAAACAGCGGTTCGGCGACCAGCTGCAAACCGGCCAGGCCATTTGCGAGCAGCACGGCCACACCACCACTTGGATCACCAACCAGGCGCCGGATGCGGTGGCCTTCCCGACCTCCACCGAACAGGTTGCCGAGATCGTCAAGGTCTGCGCCGAGCACGGCGTGCCGGTCATCCCGTACGGCACCGGCACCTCGCTGGAGGGCCATGTGAACGCCCCCGCCGGCGGTATCTGCATCGACATGATGCGGATGGACAGGATCATCGCCGTCCATGCCGAAGACCTCGACGTGGTGGTGCAGCCCGGCGTCACCCGCGAGCAGCTCAACACTTACCTGCGCGATCAGGGCCTGTTCTTTCCGATCGACCCCGGCGCCAATGCCTCGCTCGGCGGCATGGCCGCCACCCGGGCGTCGGGAACCAATGCAGTGCGTTACGGCACCATGAAGGATAACGTTCTGGCACTGGAAGCGGTGATGGCCGACGGCGGTGTGATCCGCACCGCGCAGCGGGCCAAGAAATCCTCGGCCGGCTATGACATGACGCGCCTTCTGGTCGGCTCCGAGGGCACCCTGGGCCTGATCACCGGGCTGACCCTGAAACTGCAGGGCATCCCCGAGGCGGTGCGCTCCGCCCGCTGCTCCTTCCACAGTGTGGACGACGCCTGCCGCGCGGTGATGATGACGATCCAATACGGTATACCTGTTGCCCGGATCGAACTTCTGGATGCGCTCAGCGTGCGGGCAGCCAATGCCTATTCCGGCCTCGACCTGCCGGAAAACCCGCTGCTGCTGCTGGAATTCCACGGCTCCGATGCGGGTGTGGTGGAACAGAGTGATATGTTTGCCTCCATCGCTGAGGAATTCGGCGGTTTCGACATCGCCGCAACCTCGACGGCCGAGGAGCGCAACAAGCTGTGGCAGGCGCGGCACGACATGTATTGGGCCAGCCTGCAACTGCGCCCCGGCGCCAAGGGGATCTCCACCGATGTTTGCGTGCCGATCTCGCGTCTGGCCGAATGCGTCGGCGCCGCGCGCGACAAGGCCGAAGGCATGGGGCTGATGGCGCCGATCGTCGGCCATGTGGGCGACGGCAACTTTCACGCGCTGCTGCTGATCGATATGGATAGCGGCAATGAGCGGCAGAAGGCGGATGAGTTTGTCGGCTGGCTCAACGATCTGGCGATCTCGATGGACGGCACCTGTACCGGCGAACACGGCATCGGCCAGGGCAAACGGCCCTATCTGCAAAAGGAACTGGGCGAGACCACCCGTTACATGGCGGCGGTCAAGGCCGCATTGGATCCGGACAACATCATGAACCCGGGCAAGATTCTGGAGATGTGATCCGCAAACGCCCGCCAGCGGCCCGCACTGGGCCGGCGGCGGGATTTGAGTATTTCTGAAAAGATGAAGAGGCACGCACCGGCGCTTCATCTTTTCAGAAATACTCACTGCACAACGGCTGCGCCCGGACGCGACCTCAGAGCGTTGCGCCTCCGGCGTACGCCCCTGTCACCGCATTTTAAACCCCATATGCCACTCTTTCTCTTGATCGCGGTCACCGCCGGGACTGACACCCCCGGCACTTTGGAACAGGGCCCTTTGGCAAGGGCACGCAGAAACGACGTTCAGTGTGCGGGAGGAAGCTCCCGTCCCGCCTCCTTGGCGGCGCCGCCACTCCTTACTGCTGACGGTCATGGCATCAGACAGCACCCAGGGATAAGCACCGGCAGAATGCAGCAGCAACCGGCAGGGCAGCGGCCCTGGCCGGGCAGCGGCACGTGCACGGCAGTTTTCGCCGAAATGCCGGAAAGCTGCCGCAATTCTGCGCCGGCTCCTGATTTGGGATGAAGCCGCAGCATTTCGTGGAACCGGAGACCGGCATGGGACTGAAAAAGGCAATGGGCATCCTGGTGTTCAGCACCCAGGCGGTGATCGGCTATGATTACTACATCCAGACCCGGGACGCGGGGCTGAATTGGGGCGATCTCAGCGCCACCGACTACGGCACCATCCTGCAGGACCGCTTTACCCGCGCCCGTGCCGCCAAGGAGGCAACCAGCCTCGCCGCCGTTGCAGCCGGCGGCGGCCAGACAATCCTGGGCGGGACGGCCAGCTATGGCAACAGCCTTATATCGGGCCGCGAGCAGGTTGCAGAGGCGCAGAACAGCGAGGACGCGCCTCAGCCGGTCTGCATCCGCCGCGGCAATGTCGCGGACTGCTGACGGCCCCGAAGCGGCCTGAGCAAGGAACCGCTGGGGGCGAAGGCGCCGCTGCCCTTTTCGCGGCACAGAAAAACACCCTTTCCGGCAGGGCTGCGGTAAAATCCGATAGGCTGCGGCGCGCAAGGTCGGTTTTGGATGCTTTAGCGTCGGATGGATTTTGCGCGGATTTCAATGCGCGGGCATAACCGCATCCAAGAATCTCATAAAGCTGGAGAGCCGGAGAATGAAAACCCAAGTCAAAGCACTTGTTGTCGGCGGCGGCGCCGTTGGCACCTCGATTGCCTATCACCTGGCCAAGGCCGGCTGGGAAGACGTCATGCTGATCGAGCGTGACGAGCTGACCTCCGGCTCGACCTGGCACGCAGCCGGCCTTCTGCCGCTGTTCAACATGTCCTATGCGACCACCCACATCCACAAGTACTCGGTCGATTTCTACAAGACCCTGGAAGAGGAAACCGGCCTGAACGCAGGTTTCGCCGTGGTCGGCAACCTGCGGATGGCCCAGACCCAGGAGCGCATGGATGAATACATGCTCTATGCCTCCATCGCGGAAACCTGCGATGTGCCCTATGAATGGTTGACCCCGGATGAGATCAAGGCACGCTGGCCGCTGATCGAAACCTCCGACCTGAAGGGGGCGATCTACCACACCGAGGACGGCTATATTAACCCCGCCGACGTGACCCAGGCGATGGCCAAGGGCGCCCGTCAGCGCGGCGTCGAGATCGTCCGCAAGCTGCAGGCCGATGAATTCCACTGGACCGGCACCCACTGGGAAGTCACCTGCACCAAGATGGTGGAAAAGGGCGGCAACCTGGTTGAGAGCGACGAGAAGGTGGTGATCACCGCCGAGCATGTGGTGACCGCATCGGGCAACCACGCGCAGCGCACCGCCAAGATGCTGGGCATCAAGATGCCCGCGATCCCGGTCGAGCACACCTTCATCGTCATGGACAAGGACCCCGAGCTGGTCAAATGGCGCGAGGCCGGCAACCCCGAGCACCCGGTTGTCCGCGACGCCGACAATGAATCCTATGCCCGCGAAGAGCGCGGCGGCTGGATCCTCGGTATTTATGAGCGCGGCGCCCCCGCGCGGTTCGAACACGGTGTGCCGGACAGCTTCCGTGCTGACCTGTTCCCGCTTGATCTGGACCGGATCGCCGATCAGTACATGGCGATGGCCGAACGGGTGCCCTCCTGCGCCGAGAGCGGCCTCAAGGACGACTTCAACGGCCCGATCTGCTACACCCCCGACGGCAACCCGCTGGTCGGCCCGGCACCGGGCCTGCGCAACATGTGGCTGGCGGAAGGCTTCTCCTTCGGCATCACCGCCGCGGGCGGCACCGGCTACTACCTGGCGCAGATGATGGTGGACGGCGAGGCCGAAATCGACATGGCGTCGCTCGACCCGAAACGCTATTCCTCCAACTGGATGACCACCGAGTTCGCGGCGCGCAAGAACGAAGAGTGCTATGAGCACGTCTATATTCTGCACCACCCGGACGAAGAGCGCCCGGCAGCCCGTCCGCTGCGCACCGCCCCGGCATTTGACCGCCAGAAGGCCCGCGGCGCACAGTTCGGCTGGGTCAACGGCTGGGAACGTCCGAACTACTTCGGTCCGCTGGACGCAGCTGACAATTTTGACGAGGAAGCCCGCTCCTTCCGCCGCGGCGGCTGGTGGCAGCACGCTGTCGACGAGGCAAAAGCCATCCGCGAAGGCGTTGGCCTGGTGGATGCAACCGCCTTTACCAAGCATATCGTCAAAGGCCCCGGCGCAACCCAGTTCCTGGACTGGTTCACCTGCAACAAACTGCCGAAGGTCGGCCGTATCAACCTGACCTATGCGCTGACCGTTGCCGGCACCACCCGCACCGAATACACCATCGTCCGCCTGAAGGACGACGAGTATTACCTGGTGTCGGCGGGCGCCTGGACCGAATACGACGCCGACTTCCTGAAGAAGGCGATCGCGGACAAGGAAGCCGAGTTCGGCCGTATCGAGCTGCAGGACGTGACCACCCAGTGGGGCGTGTTTGCCATTGCCGGACCGAAATCGCGCGACGTGCTGAAAGAGATCATCGTTGATGCCGATCCGGAAACCGCGCTGTCCAACAAGCGGTTCCCCTGGCTGTCGGCCCGTCAGATCGAACTGGGCATGTGCCCGGTCAATGCGATCCGCGTGGCCTACACCGGTGAGCTGGGCTGGGAACTGCACCACCCGATGGAGATGCAGAACTACCTCTTTGATCTGCTGGAAAAAGCCGGTGAAAAGCATGGCATGAAGCTGGTCGGCGCGCGCGCCCAGAACTGGCTGCGCCAGGAGAAATCCTACCGTGCCTTCGGCAACGAGCTGGGCCGCGACGCGACCCCGCTGGAAGCCGACCTGCCGCGCTTTGTCGACCTGGAAAAAGACTTCCACGGCAAGGACAAGCTGATCGAGACCGGTGTGCGGGTGAAATGCTGCACCCTGCTGATCGACGGTCCGGAAGACGCTGATCCCTGGGGCCGCGAGGCGCTGTACGCCGAAGACGGCACCCGTGCGGGCCGCCTGACCTCGGGCGGTTATTCGGTGGCCTTCGAGAAATCCATCGGCATGGGCTATGTAAAGCCCGAGCTGGCGGTCGAAGGGACCAAGCTGAAGGTCAAGATCCAGGACAAGCTGTGGGATGCGGTCGTCACCTGCGACAGCCCCTATGACCCGAAGAACGAGACCATCCGCCAGAACGGCTAAGGCCTGACGGAGAAGTTAAAAAAAAACCCGGTCTTTGTGCTGACGCATTCCGCGTGGTGGGACACTGGCCGGGCTGCCTTAACCCGTCTGTGAAATACAGGCATTTCTGCGCCCCGATTTGGGGCGCAGTTTTTTATTTTTTACAATGCCTTATGACGTCCGTTCTCTGGAGAGGTCCCAGTTCCGAAACTTTCGGCTGTTTCGCCTGGTTGCTGCTCTCTGCTGCAAGTCGCAGGTTTTTGGCGTGATCGAACGAAGCCCGTGCATTTGAGAGATACTTGCCGCCATCTGCGCGTCAGGCTTTCAATCCTCGATCCTTACGATCTTTTGAACAGTCGGATCGTAACGATAGAGATGCATGGTTCCATCCTTGATCAGTTCCACCGCTTCAGCCACATGTTCGGGCAGGACATAAAACCACTCCCGAGGGAAGACCTTCTTCCCAATGCGGTCTGTTATGGTCAGGCCTGAAGGACGGGCAGCATCAAAGAACCTGTGGAGCAGGTCTTCGATCTTCATTCTGGAAAGATTTCGCAGTTCGTAGGTTGCACCGATATCTACATCGGCAAGTAGAAAGGTTGCATCATTACGTGCGTCTGCCACCCGGCGCCGAACGTCCTGAGACGTGACACCGATCTTGTGCAAGATGTAGCGGACCACTTTTTTTCTGGGCGCTCTGACCTGCTGCGCGCCGCATAAATGGTGCCGGTCAGTTCCAAAGCATCCTCTTCCCACTCAGGATCGAGAGGGCCAAGGCCTGGTCTGTGAAGGTACCATTACGCTCTGAACGTTCTTGAGCAACGGCGTATCAAAGGCGCGTGATGCAACGTCAAAACCTTCCCTGAATGGGTTGATCGTGTCGATCAGGTCAATATCCAACTCGCGCACATTGATGAAGCGCTTCACCATGTTGAGAAGAGAATGGTTCGGGCCGTCGTCGCCCTCTTCATCTTTCCCCTTGAATGCCTCGGCCTGGTCATTGAACCCGGGATTGTCTTCGCGGCGTTTCGCCATCCAGATCAGGTTCATCCGAGCAACCAGATCCTGCCTGTCATCGTAGACGATCGCCCGAGCCCGCGGAGTGGGTGGTTCCAGAAGCCCGCCGAGGCCGATGTTGACGCGGCCTTCCTTGCCCACATGCACTGGCTCTCGGATATTGCCGTCCCCGTTCGTGTAAGTGTCCCGGGTGGTGGCGCCCTTGTACGATCCCCGTTCATCGGTGTCATCGACGCGAAAGCCAAACCAACCTTCGGAGATCTCGCGGATCCTGGCGATCATGCCGTCGGTGCAGTCCATGATCTCTTTGCGTTCGTCCTGCTGATCCTTCGTCCTCTTTGGCATCCGCCGCTTGGCACGTATCTGGAACGCTCGGATCTCGTTCACGCAGGCCCCAAAAAACTGGCTTTCATGAAACCGGCCAGTTGGACGCTGCCATGAAAACTTCAGCGCCGATGCGACCTTACTCCCGGGGTATTCTTGTGAGAGGTTTTGGGGCTGCCCGTCTTCGTCCAGATAAGTCGAGTTGAAAACATCAAGGGGTGCAACCCTGGGATCGAAATCAACATCGAGCCGATACACGTAACCGCTACGTGCTTCGGCAGTGACCGCGCAGTTCAACTGGGTATTCCGCCGGTCTGCCGCGGTTTCCCAGTTCACTGTCAAAACCATGTCATCATGGCTGAGGCGACGCTCGATCAACTCGCCGCTCTTTTCGACCTTTGCCTTCCAGCGGCGCAGCCTCTCGCGCTCGTGGGCAAGGTAGACCTCCTCGAACCAGGCGATGCGATCGTAGATGCGGGACATGCCGATGCTTTTGCCGGTCGCAATGCCAAGGGTTCTCTGAATATCAATGATACCTGCGCTGTTCCGGACCGCACCGAGGATGCGAAGGTTGTCCGCGGTGTTCTTTTGCCCGGCATGAGGCCAGGAAACAGAAAAGCGCGCGCCTTTCTTGCCCTTGCACGGTTTGAGCACCACCCGAATGGATTTTGGAGCGGCGTTTCTCTTCGCAGGCTTGCCGTCCCGGACCCCATTGCCGCACAGGGCGTTCACGCCTAGGCTGAGACACCTGCACGGAATGCGCCAGGAGTTTCAGAAATGCCCCTAACTGAGTGGAGCTTAAGCTCTGGCAGGGAGATCGCGGACACCATCATCCGGAACGTCCGTCTGCCGCTGTGCATCACCGACCCGAAACTGCCGGACAACCCGATTATCTATGCCAACCCGGCATTCTGCGAGCTGACGGGGTATCCGCTGGACGAGGTGACCGGCCGCAACTGCCGGTTCCTGCAGGGACCGGACACCACGCCCGAAAGCGTCGCTGCTGTCCGGGAGCTGCTCAGCGGACAGACGGTCGGCACGGTGGAGATCCTCAACTACCGCAAGGACGGCACAGCGTTTCTGAATGCGCTGCAGACCGGACCGGTGCTGGGCGCAGACGGCAAGGCGGAATACTTCTTCGGCTCGCAGCTGGACATCTCTGCCATACGCGCGGCGGAACGGCAGGCGCAAGCGCTGGCCGACCGCGAATTGCGGCACCGGCTGGGTAATATTGTCAACGTGATGTCGGTGATCATCCGGATGACGGCGCAGGAGGAATCCAGCAACAGCGGTTTTGGCAAAACCCTGACCGGCCGCTTGGAGGCGCTGGGAAAGGCGCATATCGATTCCATCGTCCAGCCCGCGCAAGTCCGGCCCGGGTTGCATGCGCTGGCAGAGCAGCTGCTTACTGTCTATGCCCCGTTGGGCAGACGCCAGGTCAGCCTGTCCGGCGCTGATTTTACTCTGCCGGAGCATCTGGTTTCGCCGCTGACATTGCTGCTGCACGAACTGGCCACCAACGCGGTCAAGCACGGAGGGCTCAGCTGTGCCGGGGGCAAGGTGCGGCTGTCCTGGACAGCTGAGGGCGCTGACCTGCAGTTGAAGTGGCAGGAAACAGGCGGCCCCGCTGTCTCGGTCCCCAAGCGCCGGCATGGATCCGCCATCATCCGCAAACTGGTGGCGGCTTCCGGTGGCAGGCTCGAATTTGACTGGCAGCCGTCCGGGCTGGTGGCCACAGCGGCCTTCACAGCCTAGCTTCGTGCTCAGCAGGCGCTGCAGGCTGACGACGGCAAGGCACAGACGGCAGAAAGGATTTTTCAACTTTTCTGGAACCTTCCCCCGGGCTGGGCCGTTCTCCTCATGAACGAAGCAGCACAGGAGATATCACATTGAAACGCTTAACCATGATCGCCTTCGCCGCCGGTTTCGCCGCTGCCCCGGCAGTTGCAGAAATGCAGACGGACGCAGGCCACCTGATCCGCACCCGTGATATCACGGGCGGCGACATCTATACCCTGAACGGCCCGATGGATGCCGACACCTGGGGCAATTGGGAGGCCGCGGGCGTTGGCCCGGACTGGAACGACATTGGTGAAATCGAAGACATCATCCTGGACCGCAAGGGCGCCATGAAAGGGATTGTCGCTGAAGTCGGCGGTTTTCTGGATATCGGCGATAAACATGTGATGATCCCGGTGGAGGACATGCGTCTGGCCCCGGTCGACGACAAACGCTACGTGATCGTCACCCGCTATACCGAGGAACAGCTGGAGCAGTTGCCAGAGGTTGACGAGGGCTGGTGGGACTGATCACAGTTTTTTTTGAAAAGAGGGGCCATTCGGCCCCTCTTTCCGTGTCCGGACCAGTGTCAGGCCGGGGTTTAATCCTCCGCGGTTTCTGCCAGTTCCATGTGGCCCCAGCCGCGCGACAGCACCCGGCGCAGGATCGGCTCGAAGAACTCCAGCGGCTTGGTCGGATACGCCGGATCAAAGGCGCATTGGTCGTATGTCTCGCAGAAATACCGGCAGTCCTCCCAATGCGGGCTGTCGCGGTATTTGTCCCGCGCGTTGCGGTCGCCGCCGAAGTAGTGGTTGTAGTAGAAGCCCTGGAACACGCAGTGGTGCTTGAGGATCCAATAGGTCTTCTCGCTGACGTAGGGCTTCATCATCGCCGCCGACAGCTCGCCGTGGTTGTAGGGCGACAGGATGTCGCCGGTGTCATGGATCAGTGCAGCCACGATGATTTCATCATTGGCACCATCCGCATGGGCGCGGGTCGCAGCCTGCAGGCTGTGCTGGTAGCGGTTCACCGGGTAGGGGGTCCAGTCCTCGTCCAGCGAACGGATCGCATCCAGGATCCGCTCGGGCAGGGCGGCGTTGTAGGCTGCCTCATAGGCTTCGACTGCGGCCCAGTCTTCGGCAGTGGCGTTCTGGAAACTGGTCCAGGTCGGTTTGTGGCTTTTGTCCAGCATAGGCGGGTCCTCTGGTTGATCTCAGGACAGGATAGCGGCCGCTGGGCAAGCAGAAAAACGAATTGATTTGCTCAGTCTGAGCAGAAATAGTGATTGCCATGCAGATCAACGCTTTTGAAACTTTTCTGGCGATCGAGGCCGCTGGCAGCTTTCATGGCGCGGCGCGGCGTCTGCACATCACCCAGACCGCGGTCAGTGCCCGGATCAAAGGGCTGGAAGACAGCCTGGGGGCAACACTGTTTGAGCGCGGCCCGGGCGGCACGCGGCTGTCGGCGGCGGGGCGGCAGTTTCTGCCCTATGCCGAGCAGATGATGCGCACCTGGGAGTTTGTCTCGGGCGATTTGCGCGCCAGCCTGGCAGGGCGGGTCTCGCTGCGGCTGGGGGCGCAGCTGTCGGTCTGGGACCCGCTGCTGGTGGATGTGGCGGTCTGGCTGGAGCAGGCGCAGGGCACGGTGCCGTTCACGCTGAACTATGACCACGGGCTGAACATGGCTGAGGCGGTGTCGCGCAGGCTGCTGGATCTGGCGATCGTGAACGAGGTGCCGGCCGGCACAAGGCTGGGCGTCGAGGCGCTGCCGCCGGAGCCTTTGGTTCTGGTGTCGGATCAGCCGCTGCGGCTGGGACAGGACGAGCTGCCGCTGTTCATCAATCTGGAGTTCGGCAGCGAATATGCGGCGCAGGTGCAGCAAGTGCTGCCCAGGCGCAGCCGTCAGCATATTGTGCTGGGCAACGCGCCGATGGGGTTGCGCTATCTGATGAAGCGCGGCGGCATGGGGTATTTCCCGGCCTATATGGCGGCAGAGGCGCTGGCGGCCGGGCAGATCCACAGGGTTGAAGAGGCGCCGCAGATCAGCCTTAGCTGCAAGGTGCTGTACCTGACTGACAACCCGGCGCTGGAGCAGATCCGCCAGGTGCTGCAAGGGCTGCGGGAGGTCCGGGGCAGCGGTTAGGAAGGGAATATTTTCCGCGCAGCAGACTGTGCGTCAGCTGATCAAAGCAGTTTATCGCCCTGGCCGCCTGTTTATTGCTGGTCTGCTGCCCTGGACCAGCGCCTTGCCAAGGGCGCCAAAGGCCCCAGGGCGTCCGGCATGGCCGCGGTCGGATTGCGCCGGCCTTTGCGGGTTTCAATCAGTTCCCCGTGCCGGCCTGTCTGCTGCTGCTTCGGCCATTTTTTCTAATGGCCGGAGGTGTTCCGCTGGCAGGGGCGGGCGGCCCTGATCCGGATCACAGGGATGGTTTTTCTGCAACCAGCGCCAGATTATTGGCGGGCATTTCAACGGCCTGCAGCAGCTCCAGCCCGGCGCTGTGCAGCCAGCCGATGGTGTCGAAATCATCCTTGTAGCCGATCTGCGGATCGTGGGCGGTGAGGCTGGCGTGGAAGCTCCGGTCGCCCTCGCTGGTCAAGGCGCCGCCGCGCAGGAAGGGGCCGTAGATCACGAAGCGGCCGCTGGGGGCAAGGGCGGCGGCGGCTTCGCGGATCAGGGTTTCCGCCTCCCCCTCGCTGATCAGATGCAGCAGGTTGACCAGCACGATCAAATCCTGCCCCGGGTGATCCGCGCTCCAGCCGGGGGCGGTGGCGTCCAGCGCCACCGGCGGCGCGATGTTCGCCAGGCCCGCCCCGCCGGCATAGGCCCGGATACTGGCAAGCCGGGCCGCGTCCGCTTCGCTGGGCTGCCAGGTCAGGCCGGGCAGGCGGGCGGCATAGGCCGCCGCATGCTGGCCGGTGCCGCTGGCCAGTTCCAGTGCGCGGCCCTGTGCCGGCGCCACCTCCTCCAGCAGATCACACAGAACCCCGCTGTTGCGGGCAGCGGCGGGGGCGAACAGCTTGCCGCCCTCCGGCGCTGCGACCGAGGCTGATCCGGGGACAGACCGCACCGGCATCAGCGCAGCCTTGCAGGCGACAGGGCGGCGACCGCAGCGGCCCCCAGCACCGGTGAGCGGCCCGCCACCAGATCGGCAATCAGCTGCGAGGCGGAGGGCGCGGTCATGATGCCATAGCCGCCTTGACCCGCGCACCAGATGAAATCCGGCGTGTCCGGGTCCGGCCCCAGCACCAGGGTGCCGTCGGCCACAAAACTGCGCAACCCGGCAAAGTTGCTTTCAACCCGCGTGACCGGCTCGGTCACCATTTCCTCGTAGCGCGCCAGCCCCTCGGCCAGCACCATGTCGTCGGCATAGGCGTCATGCGGATCCACCGGATCGGCATCGGCGGGAGAGACCAGCAGCTTGCCGGCATCGGGCCGGGCGTACCAGGTTTCGCCGACGCCGAACATCATCGGCCAGCCGCTGACGTCGTGACCGCCGGGGGCGGGCAGCCGCGCCATCGAGCGGCGCTTGGGCTGCAGACCGATGCCGGCGACCCCGGCCAGCGCCGCCACCTGATCCGCCCAGGCGCCCGCAGCATTGACCAGATTGCGGGCCTCATAGGCGGTGCCGCCCGCAGTGACCTGCCAGCCGCCGCTGATCCTTGTGATCGCGGTCACCTGCGCCTTGGTTGCAATCTGCCCGCCGGCGGCGCGCAGCGCCTTGGCGAAGTCCTGCAGCATCCGGTCGGTGTCGATATCCTCGGCCTCACCGCTGATCGCGGCAAAGCCCACGGTTTGCGGGTTCAGGATGGGAACCATGGCGCGGGCCTCGTCCAGGTCCAGCGTCGCCATCTGCAGTTCGTCCACATCGCGGGCAAACCCGTCGGCATCATCCCTGGCCCCGACCAGCATCAGCCCGCGCGGCGACAGGTAGCCGTTGTCGCGCAGATGCGCGGCGCTGGCGCGGTTCAGATCGACAGTGGGGCCGTGGCCATAGTTTTCCTCGAACAGCGCGGCGGAGCGGCCCGAAGAATGGTAGCCAAGCGCATCCTCCATTTCCAGCAGCGTGACGCTGCCCAGATGGGCAAGCCGGGCAGCGGCGCTGGTGCCGGCCATGCCGCCGCCGATGACGATGAAATCCTGCATGGGTTCAGTCCTGTTCTTCCAGCCGGTCGGTCGCGGGTGCGGGTCGCGGGCTGAGTGTTTCAAGTGTTTGGTAAAGGTCCGCATCCATATCGAAATCCAGCGCCGCCAGCGACGGGCGGAGCTGGTCAGCGGTGCGGGCGGAGATGATCGGGAGGGGCGCCGCCGGATGCGCAGCCGCCCAGGCCACGGCAAGGGTGGCCGGATCGGTGCCGCGCTCTGCTGCCAGTGCGGCCAGGGCGCCTGCGGTCTGATGCATGAAGGCTTGCCCGTAGCGGATGCCGTAGCCTTTGTCTTCGGTGAGGCGGCCGCTGCCGCCGGCGGCGTATTTGCCGGTCAGCAGCCCGCCGCCCAGCGGGGAATAGGGCACCGCGGTGATGCCTTGATCGGCGCACATCGGCAGAATCTCGACCTCGGCCTGGCGCTTCACCAGCGAATACATCGGCTGCAGGATGTCGACCCGGATGCCAGAGGCCAGCCCCGCCATCTGCGCCTTCATCACCTGCCAGGCGGCAAAATTCGACAGTGCTGCATAGCGGATCAGCCCGTCGTCCTTGAGCGCGGCAAAGCAATCCATGGTTTCGCGCAGGCCGGTTTCCGGATCGAACCGGTGCAGATAGAGCACGTCCACCATGTCAAGTCCCAGCCGGCGGCGGCTTTCGTCAAACTGCGCGCGGATGTTGGCGGCGCCTGCACCGCCGGTATAGCCGGCCTTGGTGGCGATCAGCAGCTGGTCGCGCTCAGCCCGGATCAGACGGCCCAGGATCTGTTCCGAGCGGCCCCCGGTATAGATCCAGGCGGTGTCAAAGTGGCTGATGCCGGCGGCACGGCAGGCAGCGTACATCCGGGCGGATTGCGCCTCATCGGCGCGGCCGCCGAACTGCATGCAGCCAAAGGCGAAACGGCTGGCGGGGGTGCCGTCGGGGGCGGTTGGAAACGCAGGTCTGGTCATGCGGCGAACCTGCCATGCCGGCCGCCGCAGGCAAAGGGAATTCCGTTGGCGGGCGACAAAAGGCTTTGACGGGGCGCAAGGCAGTGCAAGTATTGAGCCAGTTCAAGCAAGTAATTTAAAACGAGGGAAAAACGAATGACGACGTCAGACGTGCATCCGATGGCATCGGGGCACATACCGGGATATGTGACCGCCGCGGATGGCAGTGACTTCCTGTTCACCTTCATGGCGGTGTTCACCATCGTCCTGATCCTGCTGATCGGGGTCGCCTATTTCACCCTGCATGCGCTGCCCGAAAAAATGGCGCACAAAAGCAATCACCCGCAGTTCCAGCTGGTCGGCATCCTGGCGCTGCTGGCGCTGTTTACCCATAACAACATCTTCTGGGTCGCAGCGATCCTGATGGCAGGCTTCCAGATCCCGGACCTCGCAGCGCCGCTGCGCTCGATAGCGGATGCGATCCGCGGCCAGCGCGATCCGTCCGCAACGGCCGAGGGGCCGCCGCCGCCGCAGGACCCGCCGGAGCCCGCCGCGCCGTCCCAGGCACAGCCGACAGCAGAGGGGCACTGATCCATGATTGAGACTATGCTGTGCGCGCTGATTACCATCCTGCCGGATTTTCTGTACCGCCGTTTTGTCCAGGGCAAACGCATCGGCCAGGAGCTGACGCTGTTTTCCGTCTGGTATGAGCTGCGCTGGGGCCTGACCGCTTGTGTGATGCTGACGCTGACGGTGATCACCACGCTGTTCTACTTTCACCCGGCAACCAAGACGGTGGTTTCATACTACCGCACCGTGACCATCCTGCCGCAGGTCGGCGGCCGGGTCGCAGAGGTTTATGTCGAGAACAATCAAGAGGTTAAGGCAGGGGATCCGATCTTGAAGCTGGAGGGTTTCTCGCAGCAGGCGGCGCTGGAAGCGGCCCGAGCGGCAATCGCCGAGGTGGAGGCCTCGCGCAAGCTGGCCGAGACCGATCTGGCCAAGTCCAGGGCGGGGATCGCCCAGGCCAAGGCAGCGCTGGCCCAGTCGCGCGATGATCTGGAGCGCAATCAGCAGCTGCGCGATCAGGGCTCCAGCGCGGTGCGCCTGACAGAGATCGAGCGGCTGGAGAACCTGGTGGCCCAGCGTCAGGCCGCGCTGGAAGCCGCCGAGGCGCAGCAGGCCGCGGTGCAGCAGCAGATCGACGTGCTGATCCCGGCCCAGATGTCCAGCGCCGAGGCGCAGCTGCATCTGGCGCAGGCCGAGCTGGACAAGACCCTGGTCACCGCCGGTGTCGATGCCCGGATCGAGCAGTTCGCGCTGCAGGTGGGCGATTACGTCAACCCGATCCTGCGCCCGGCGGGCATCCTGGTGCCGCTGGAGTCGGGCCGCAACCGTTTCCAGGCTGGTTTCAACCAGATGGCGGCGCAGGTGATCAAGCCCGGCATGGTGGGCGAGATCGGCTGCATGACCAAACCCTTCACGGTGATCCCGATGGTGGTTATCGCGGTGCAGGATGTCATCGCCACCGGCCAGCTGCGCCCCACGGATGAGCTGCGCGACCTGAAAAACATGCGCGAACCCGGCACCATCACCGTCGTCATGGAGCCGCTGTACGAAGGCATGACAGAGCCGCTGCCGCCGGGCAGCAACTGCATCGCCAATGTTTACACCAGCAACCACGAGAGGCTGGAGCATGACGAGAGCCTCAGCACCCCCCATTGGCTGTTCCTGCATGTGGTGGACACCATCGGCGTGGTCCATGCGGCCGGCCTGCGGCTGCGGCTCTTGCTGATGCCGGTGACAACGCTGGTGCTCTCCGGCCACTGACGGCGGGGGCAGCAGGGTTCAGCAGGGGGCGGCAAGTGCCATATTGCCGCCCCCTTTTTCTTTTATCAGCTTCCGCCATAACATGCGCAACGGAGGCTCCCGGTGAAACAGATCCTGACAATAGCAGCTGCAACACTGCTGGCGGCCTGCTCAGCCCCGGAAAAACCCGACTACTGGACTGCGACGCGGGCCGGTTACGGGGGGGGGAACGGCGGTTCCGCCGCGGCCGGCGGCAGCTACCGCGCCGGCGCCGAGGCCGCCCTCAGCCCCGATGCCGCGATGCGCCCGGGCCTGCACAAAACCCGCACCGGCGCGCCATGGCTGGTCGCCCATTCGGCCGGTTTCCAGGCAGGCGGCGCACGGCTGGCGCCCCGCGAGGCCGCCGGGGCTGCGCTTGCCTACAAGGCGTCTGAACGCAGGACGCCCTATGCGGCGAAGACCCATCTGGGGGATGCGCGGACCCGGTTCCGGATTGTCACCGTGGACGGCAGCAGTTTTGCAGTGCTGTTTGCCATCAGCCTGCCCAAGACCGGGCAGCCGGCCGGGCAGCAGATTGGCAGCAGTGCCGCGCTGCACGCGCTGACAGCCTATGCCGCGCAGATTTCAGGCTGCACGGTGACCGGTGCGCCGCTGGCTGAACGCGACGGCGGCCAGGTGCGGCGGCTGGCGGCGCCGGTGCGCTGTTCCTGACCGGACCGCGGACCGCGGACGCAAAAGGCCCGCCGATCGGCGGGCCCATCCAGTGCTAAGGGACGCGCAGCTTACTGCGGGATGTCGCCTTCGAGGCCTTCGACATAAAAGTTCATGCCTGCCAGGGTGCCGTCGTCCGCGGTTTCGCCCTCTGCCAGCCAATCAGTGCCGTCCTGCTTTTTCAGCGGGCCGGTGAACGGGTGGTAGCTGCCGTCTGCGATGGAGGCCTTGAGGGCCAGCGCCGCCTCTTTCACGTCAGCCGGAACCGCGTCGGAAATCTCGCCGATGCCAACCATGCCGGCGCCGATGCCGTCCCAGGTGTCAACCGACTCCCAGGTGCCGTCGATCACCGCCTTGGTGCGGGCGATGTAATAGGGCGCCCAGTTGTCGATGATCGAGGACACCCGCGGTTTCGGCGCGTATTCGGCCATGTCGGAGGCCTGGCCGAAGGTGATCACGTTGCCGGCAGCCTGTGCGGCGGCCTGCGGCGCGGTGGAGTCGGTGTGTTGCAGAATCACGTCGGCGCCCTGTTCGATCAGCACTTTGGCGGCGTCCGCCTCTTTGGCCGGGTCGAACCAGGTAAAGGCCCAGACGATCTTGAACTCGACGTCGGGGTTCACCTTCTTGGCGTGGATATAGGCCGAGTTGATGCCGCGGATCACTTCCGGGATCGGGTAGGAGCCGATGTAGCCCACCACGTTGCTCTCGGTCATGAGGCCCGCAATGGTGCCCTGCACCGCACGGCCTTCATAGAAACGGGCGGAGTAGGTGGAGACGTTGCCGGCGCGTTTATAGCCGGTGGCGTGTTCGAATTTCACGTCCGGGAATTTCTTGGCGACGTTGATGGTGGGGTCCATGTAGCCAAAGGAGGTGGTGAAGATCAGGTCGGCGCCCTGCAGTGCCATCTGGGTCATGACCCGCTCGGCATCCGGGCCTTCGGCCACGCTTTCCACATAGACGGTTTCGACCTGGTCGCCGAACTCGGCCTCGACCGCCTTGCGGCCCTGGTCGTGCTCATAGGTCCAGCCGCCGTCGCCGACGGGGCCGACATAGACAAAGCCCACTTTGGTCTTGTCTTGGGCCCAGGCCGCCCCCGCGGCGAGGCCAAGCGCCACCGCAGCGCTGGTCAGAAGGTTGGTCAGTTTCATCAAATTCTCCCCAGTTTGGATCTATTGGCCCCGGCTCCGAGGCAGTGGAAAGCCCCCTCAGCGGGAGGCATGGAAGTTGCGGCCAAGCGATGCTGGTGCGCTGCTTTTGTCCGCCGAAAGAATAACAAGCACAATAATTGTAATCAGATAGGGCGACATTGCCAGATACTCGACCGGGATGGCAACGCCTGCCGCCTGCAGATTGAGCTGCACAACAGTGACCCCGCCGAAAAGATAGGCCCCCAGCAAGGCGCGCCAGGGTCTCCAGCTGGAAAAGACCACCAGGGCAAGGGCGATCCAGCCGATGCCGGCGGTCATGCCCTCGGTCCACTGCGGCACCCGGATCAGGCTGATATAGGCGCCGCCAAGCCCGGCGCAGGCACCGCCGAACATGATCGCCATCAGGCGGATCTTCAGCACCTTGTATCCCAGCGCATGGGCGGCGTCGTGGTTTTCCCCCACCGCACGCAGCACCAGGCCGATGCGGGAATATTTCAGAACCCACCAGACCGCGGCGGTCAGGGCAATGCCGAAATAGAGGATGATGTCATGGCCGAACAGGATCGGGCCGACGACGGGCAGGTCGCTGAGCACCGGAATATGGATATCGCCCATCCGCGGCGGCTTCACACCGACATAGGACTGACCCATCAGCGCCGACAGGCCGAGGCCGAACAGCGTCAGCGACAGGCCCGAGGCCACCTGGTTGGCCTGGGCAAACTGGGTGAGGATGGCAAACAGGACCGACAGCGCCGCGCCCGCGACGGCGGCGGCAATGAAACCAAGGAGAGGAGAGCCGCTTTCCACCGCCACGGCAAAGCCCGCGATGGCGCCCACGATCATCATCCCCTCGACGCCGAGGTTCAGAACGCCGGATTTTTCGACCACCAGCTCGCCGATCGCCGCCAGCAGGAGCGGGGTTGCCGCCACCATCAGCGAGGCGATGAGCAGGACCGGGTTGATTGCAGACAGATCCATGTTACGCCACCTCCGGCTTGCTGAGTGCGATGCGGAAATTGGTCAGCAGGTCGAAGGCCAGCAGGAAGAACAGCAGCATCCCCTGGAACACCTGGATCGCCGCCGCGGGCAGCTGCAGGTTCGACTGCGCGATGTCGCCGCCAATATACGTCAGCGCCATCAGCCCGCCTGCCAGCAGGATGCCGACCGGGTGCAGACGGCCCAGGAAGGCGACGATGATGGCGGTGAAGCCATAGCCCACATTGAAGTCGATGGAGATCTGGCCGGAGGGGCCCGAGACCTCGAACATTCCCGCCAGCCCCGCCAGCGCGCCGGAGGTGCCAAGGCAGAACAGCACCAGACGGGCCGGGTTGACGCCGGCGAATTTGGCGGCGCGCGGCGCCTCGCCGGTGAGGCGGATGTGATAGCCGGTCATATGGCGGTTCAGCAGCACATAGGCAAAGATCACCGCAATCAGCGCCGCCACCACGCCCCAATGCATGCCGGTGCCGGTAATCAGCTCGGCGTTATGGGCGCTGTCCCAGGCCTGCAGGTTGCGCGAGCCGGGAAAGCCAAAGCCTTCGGGGTTCTTCAACAGCCCCAGCGAGACCGATGCGAGGAACTGCTCGGCCACATAGACCAGCATCAGCGAGACCAGGATTTCGTTGGTGCCAAAGCGGGTTTTCAGCACCGCCGGGATCATCGCCCAGATCCAGCCGCCGAACGCACCGGCGATGACCATGAACGGAAAGATCAGGAAGGATTCGGAGGGGTAGAAGGCAAGGCCCGCCCCGGCGCCAAAGATGGCGCCCATGATGTACTGGCCTTCGGCGCCGATGTTCCAGATGCCGGCCCTGAAACCCAGCGACAGGCCGATGGCGATCAGTACCAGCGGCGCGCCTTTGACCAGCAGCTGCGGCCGGTAGTAGAAAGCGAACTCGCCGAACAGCGGTTCCCAGAAAATGATGCGGATCGCCTCCACCGGCGGTTTGCCAAGCGCGGCGAACAGCAGCCCGCCGAACAGCATCGTCGCCAGCACCGCCACCAGCGGCGTCGCCAGCGACCAGGCCCGCGACGGCTGCGGCCGTTTCTCAAGCCGGATCATGACGCGGCTCCCTGTTTCATCTTTCCAAAAATACTCATGCGCCTCGCGCGGCGGCGGACTGCGCCGCCGGGGGGGGAGACGTGAAGGCAGCAGGTGGCGTCAGACATGCGCCACCTCCATGCCATGCGCGCCGCCCATCATCAGGCCGATTTCCTCGACCGTCAGGCCCGCGGCCTCGCGCGGAGCACTCAGGCGACCTTCGTTCAATGCGGCAAAACTGTCGGAGATCTCCATCAGCTCATCCAGATCCTGACTGATGCAGATCACCGCAGCGCCCTTGGCGGCCAGATCCAGCAGCGACTGGCGGATGGCGGCGGCGGCGGCGGCATCGACGCCCCAGGTCGGCTGATTGACCACCAGCACCTCGGGGTCCTGCAGAACCTCGCGCCCGATCACGAATTTCTGCAGGTTGCCGCCGGACAGCGACCGCGCCGCATTGCCGGGGCCCGGCGTGCGGACGTCAAAGGCCTTGATGATGCGTTCGGCAAATTCCTTGGTTGCAGCCCAATCCAGAAAGCCGTTCTTTTCCAGCCCCTCGCGCACCGATCCGGTCAGCATGGCATTTTCGGTCAGGCTCATATCCGGGGCGGCGGCGTGGCCGAGCCGTTCTTCGGGGGCTGCCAGCACGCCGAGCTTGCGCCGGGCAGCGGGGCCAAGCCGGCCGATGGGCTGCCCATGCAGTTTCACCGCATCGGCGTCGGTCAGGACCTCGCCGGACAACACGCCCAGCAGCTCATCCTGGCCGTTGCCGGCCACGCCGCCAATACCGAGGATCTCGCCCTTGCGGACTTTCAGATGGAGGTTCTTCAGCGCGGTGCCGAAGGCCGAGGGGGCGGGAACCGAGAGGCCGGTAATGTCCATCGCCACATTGCCAAACTCGCGGCTGCCGCGCTGCGGGGTCAGCAGGGTGCTGCCGACCATCATTTCCGCCATGTCGCGGGCCGAGGTCCCGGCCGGGGTGCATTCGCCCACATTCTTGCCCAGGCGAAGGATCGTGGCGTGGTCGCAGAGCGTGCGGATTTCCTCCAGCTTATGCGAGATATAGAGGATCGAAGTGCCCTCGGACTGCAGTTTCTGCAGCGTCTTGAAGAGGATTTCCACCTCCTGCGGGGTCAGCACCGAGGTCGGCTCATCCATGATCAGCAGCTTCGGCTCCTGCAGCAGGCAGCGGATGATCTCGACCCGCTGGCGCTCACCGGCGGACAGATCGCCGACGGTGCGGAACGGGTCCAGCGGCAACCCGTAGGTCTCCGACACCTCGCGGATCCGGGCGGCGAGGTCGCGCAATTCCGGCGGCTTCTCCATCCCCAGCGCGATATTCTCGGCCACGTTCAGCGCGTCGAACAGCGAGAAATGCTGGAACACCATGGCGATGCCGTCGGCGCGGGCCGCGCGCGGCTCGGCCGGGGCAAAGGGCTCGCCGCGCAGAAGCATCTGGCCGCTGTCGGGCTTCACCAGCCCGTAGATCATTTTGACCAGGGTCGATTTTCCGGCGCCGTTCTCGCCGAGCAGGGCATGCACCTGGCCCTCGCCGATATCAAAGGAAACGGTGTCATTGGCCACAACCCCGGGGTAGGCCTTGGTCAGGCCTTGCAGGCTCAACAGTGGTACGGTCACGCGCGCCGGTCCTTTCTCAGTTCATCTTCTGCACTCAGCCGCAGCAGCTGGGCCGCGACGCCGACCGCAATCATCTGCGGATGTTTACCAAGCTGCGGATCGCCGATCGGGCAGGTGATCCGTGATATCTGTTCCGGGCTGTGGCCCAGGGCGGCAAGGCGCGAGCGGAACCGCGCCCATTTGGTTTTCGAACCGATCAGCCCGGCAAAGGCGAAGCCCCGCCGCAACAGCGCGTGGCATAGCGCCAGATCCAGCGCATGGGAATAGGTCAGCACCAAATGCATAGCGTTTTCAGGTGCATGCGGCACCAGAAGCGCAGGATCAGAAGCCGGAACCGTGGCGGCGCCGGGCGGGACCTGGGCCGGGAACCGGTCCGCCGTTGTGTCCACCCAGGTGATGTCCAGATCCGGCAGCGGCGCCAGCACGCCGGCCAGCGCCCGGCCCACATGGCCCGCGCCCCAGATCCACACAGGCTGGGCGGGCCTGTGCACCGGCTCGATCATCCAGCCCTCCGCCAGCTGCGGCGCCGGGGCAATGCCCTGGCTGCGGGCGGCAGCGAGGATGCGTTTCACCGGCATGGGGATGGACGGGGGCATGGACGGGGGCATCGGCGCCGGGCTGACCGGGCGGGCGATGATCTCCTCGTCCAGCGCGGCCAGATCAGCGGCGTGATAAACTTCGCTCAGCAGGGTGACCGCACCGCCGCAGCATTGCCCCAGGCCCGGCCCCAGCGCATGGGTGCTGAGCGTTCTGGCAACCGCCTGCAGGCGGGCGGCCGCTGCGGCCTCAAACTCCAGGGTGCCGCCGCCGATGGTGCCGCTCTGGCCGCCGTCCCAGACCAGCATGGCGGTGCCGGGCTCGCGCGGGGAGGAGCCGCGGATGGCGGCAATCACCACCCGCACAACGCGGCCGTGGTCCCCGACGGCCCTCCGGAGAGCTGCAACGTCAAATCCCATCACGCACTCTCCGGATGGCGCGCCAGACTTCCTCGGCGGTGGCGGGGGCATTCAGCGCCGGGTAATCCGGGCCAAAGGCTGAGACCGCATCGCTCAGTGCCAGCCATGCGGAAATGCCCAGCATGAAGGGCGGCTCCCCCACCGCCTTGGAGCGGTAGATGGTGTCTTCGCGGTTCTTGCCGCCGTAGAGGGAGACGTTGAACACATCCGGCCGGTCGGAGCAGGCGGGGATCTTGTAGGTGGAGGGCGCATGGGTGCGCAGCCGCCCGGCATCATCCCAGACCAGTTCCTCGGTGGTGAGCCAGCCGGCGCCCTGCACATAGCCGCCTTCGATCTGGCCAATGTCCAGCGCCGGATTCAGCGAGGCGCCGGCGTCATGCAGGATGTCGCAGCGCAGGATGCGGTTCTCGCCGGTCAGCGCGTCCACGGCGACCTCGGTGATGGCAGCGCCATAGGCGAAGTAAAAGAACGGGCGGCCGCAGCCCCGGATCCGGTCCCATTCCACCTTTGGGGTCTTGTAAAAGCCGGTGGCGGACAGGCTGACACGGTTTTCATAGGCCAGCTTGGCGGCTTCGGCAAAGCTCAGCACCTCGCTGCCGGCATGCACTTCGCCGTCGGCAAAACGGATGTCGCGGGTCTGGTAGCGTTCGGCCAGCAGATCCTCGATCCGGCGGCGGATCTCGTCGCAGGCGGCCTTGACCGCCATGCCGTTGAGGTCGGAGCCGGAGGAGGCGGCGGTGGCCGAGGTGTTGGGCACTTTGGCGGTGTCGGTGGCGGTGATCTTGACCATTTCCAGCGGCACGCCAAAGCGGCTGGCGGCGACCTGGGCGACCTTCTGGAACAGGCCCTGGCCCATTTCGGTGCCGCCGTGGTTCATGTGGATCGAACCGTCCTGGTAGACATGCACCAGCGCGCCCGCCTGATTGAGGTGGGTGAGGGTGAAGGAGATGCCGAATTTCACCGGCGAGAAGGCGATGCCCTTCTTGATGTATTCATGGTCCCGGTTCCAGTCCCGGACCGCGGCGCGGCGCTGGGCGTAGTCCGCGCTTTCCACCAGCTGATCGGTCATCCCGTGCAGAATGAAATCCTCGACCGGCATGTGGTAGGGGGTGGTCTGCACGCCGGCAGGCGGCTCGGGCGGGGGGGCGGGCTGCGGCGGCGCCCCGCGCGAGGCGAGGTCGGCGGTGCCATCGGCAGGCAGGCTGCGCTGGTCGCGGGGGGCGCCGGGGGCGGCCTCCGCGGTCTGCATCGGCGCGTAATAATTCAGGCGGCGCAGCTCCAGCGGGTCCAGCCCCAGGTCATGGGCGATATGGTCCATCACCCGTTCGATGCCGATCATCCCCTGCGGGCCGCCAAAGCCGCGGTAGGCGGTGGCGCTTTGCCGGTTGGTGCGCAGGCGGTGGCTCTCAATCCGGATATTGGGGATCAGATAGGCGTTGTCGGCGTGCAGCATGGCGCGGTCGGCCACCGGCAGCGACAGATCCTGCGCCCAGCCGCAATCGGCCAGATGCAGGAACTCGACCCCCAGCAGGCGGCCGCCGCCGTCGAAACCGGCCCGGTAGGAGATCCGGAAAGCATGGCGCTTGCCGGTGATCACCATGTCGTCGTCGCGGTCATAGCGCATCTTGCAAGGGCGCCCGGTGAGGCGCGCGGCGATGGCGCAGGCGACGGCCAGCGCGTTGCCCTGGCTTTCCTTGCCGCCAAAGCCGCCGCCCATGCGGCGGGTCTCGACCCTGACACTGTGCATCGGCAGGCCGATGGCGTCGGCGACCTTGTGCTGGATTTCGGTCGGGTGCTGGGTGGAGGAATGCACATGCATGCCGCCATCCTCCTGCGGCAGCGCCAGCGCCGCCTGGCCTTCGAGATAGAAATGCTCCTGGCCGCCCAGCTCGAAACGGCCCTCGACGCTGTGCGGCGCGGCATCGATGGCGGCAGCGGCATCGCCTTTGTGATAGATCCGCGGGCCTTCCTCAAACCGGCTGTCGGCGGCAAGGGCCGCGTCCAGTGTCAGCAGGGCGGGTTCCGCAGCGTAATCCACCCGGCCCTTGCGGGCGGCGATGCGGGCGTTGCGGTGGCTGTCGGCGACCACCAGAAACACCGGCTGGCCGGCATAGTTGACGGTGCCCGCCGCCAGCAGCGGCTCGTCATGGATCGAAGGGGAGACGTCGTTGGAAAACGGCAGCCCCTTGGCGGTCAGCACCGCGGCCACGCCGGGGCTGCGCTGCACATCCGTCAGGGACATGCCGGTGATATGGCCGCGGGCGATGGGCGAGGTGCCGAAGGCCAGATGCAGGGTGCCGGCGGGCGAGGGGATGTCGTCCACATAGCGTGCGGCGCCGGTCACATGCAGATGCGCCGCGTCATGGGGGAGGGGCTTTGTGACAGTCATGGCCGCACCTCCAGCACCGAGATGGCCGCGCCGTTCATTTCGGCGAAATAGCGGGAGAGCATATTGCGCGCGGTTTCCAGCCGGTATCCGGCGGAGGCGCGCATGTCGCTCATCGGGGTGAAATCCTGGTCGAAGGCGGCAGCGGCGGTCAGGACCGCCGCCCCGGTCCAGGGTTGGCCAAGGAGGGCGGCTTCCGCATGGGCGGCGCGTTTCGGGATGCCTGCCATGCCGCCGAATGCGATACGGGCGGCTGTCACGGCGCCGTTTTCGACGGTGATATTGAATGCGCCCAGCACGGCGGAAATATCCTGATCGAACCGTTTCGACAGCTTGTAGACCCGAAGCGCGTCGGGCTGGCGGTGGAAGCTGACGGCCTCCACAAATTCACCCGGCTGACGGTCCTGTTTGCCGTAATCAAGGAAGAAATCCTTTAGCGGCAGCGCGCGGCGGCTGGCGCCCTTGCGCAGGTGCAGGGTGGCATCCAGTGCGATCAGCGCGGGCGGGGTGTCGCCGATGGGGGAGCCATTGGCGATATTGCCGCCGACGGTGGCGGCGCCGCGCACCTGCTGCGATGCGAAACGGCGCAGCATTTCGGCAAAGGAGGGGTGCAGCGGTTCCATTGCCGCGCGCAGGGCGTTCAAGTCTGCCATGGCGCCGATACGGACGGCGGTGTCCGTGACCTCGATCTCTTTCAGGTCTGCGCAGCCGTCAAGGAAGATCATCTGCGGCAGATGGCGGAGATCCTTGGTGACCCAGAGGCCGACGTCGGTGGCGCCGGCCACTAGGGTTGCATCCGGGTTGGCGCTGTAGAGGTCTGCCAGCGCGTCCGCGGAGGCCGGGAGCAGCGGGGGCGCTGCCGCGGGTTTGCCGGAGGGGGGCGCTGCCCCCCGGCCTGCGGCCTCCCCCCGGAGTATTTCGGGAAAAGTGAAAGAGGTTTCTTCCGCGATCCAGTCCGGGACCGGGGCGCTGCGGGCGGCCTCGGCGGCGCGGATGATCGGGGCGTAGCCGGTGCAGCGGCAGAGGTTGCCGGCCAGCTGGTCGTCAAAATCGGTGGCGCCGTTGGTGTGGGCGGTCACCATCGACATGATGAAGCCGGGGGTGCAAAATCCGCATTGGCTGCCGTGATGGTCCACCATCGCCTGCTGCACGGGATGCAGGCTGCCGCCGGGTCCTGCCGCGCCTTCGACGGTGCGGATGGATTTGCCATGCAGTTGCGGCAGGAACAGGATGCAGGCGTTCAGTGCCTTTGAGCCGCGTTTATCGGTGACCATGACGGTGCAGGCGCCGCAATCGCCTTCGTTGCAGCCTTCTTTAGTGCCGGTGAGACCTTTGACGTCGCGCAGCCAGTCCAGCAGCGTGGACGTTGGGTCTGCGTTTTCGATCAGAACGTCGTCACCATTCAGACGAAAGGTGAGTGCCATCTTCCCGAGACCCGCCGCGTTACCCCGTTGACCCGATGTGCCTTCCTTCGATGCGGCGTAGAAGGAGAGGCGGGCTGATTATTGCTTGCTGACACCAGCCTAGGGAGCAGCCCCTTGTCAAAGCAAGAAAAACCGCCGCCGCACTGCAGTATTTATCAGCGTAAGAAAATTGCGCCGGCCGCGGGTATGGCGCTCATTTTATGATGTTTTGCCTGCGCCCTTCAAAGCACCCGTTGCTCTGCCGGAGAAAGAGTTTCAACAAAATGGATAAAATGCGGGAGTCACCATGATGGTTTTTAAGGGGGGTGGGCGCGCAGTTCGCCCTTTTACCGCATCGCGGCAATACGATAGCGTGGCGGCATGACAAGCTCTCCCCGATTCATTCATCTGCGCACCCATACCGAATACTCCTTGCTGGAAGGGGCCCTGCGGCTGAAAAAGCTGCCGGACCTGTGCAGGAAACACGGCATGCCCGCGATCGCGGTGACCGATACCAATGCCATGTTCTCGGCGCTGGAGTTTTCGGTGACGCTGTCCGGTGCAGGCATTCAGCCGATATTGGGCTGCCAGGTCGATCTGACCTTTCAGGAGGCAGAGCCGGGCGGCAAGCCGAAGCTGCCCGCGCCCCTGGTGCTGCTGGCGCAGAGCGAAGCGGGCTATGAGGGGCTGATGCGGCTGTCGTCCTGCCTTTATGTGGACAAGGGCGGGCAGCTGCCGCAGGTCACCTTGGACGATCTGGAAGCAAACAGCGCCGGGCTGATCTGCCTGTCCGGCGGGCCGGACGGACCGGTGGGGAAACTGCTTCAACAGGGCCAGCGGCCGGCGGCGCAGGCGCTGATGCAGCAGCTGAAGCGGATCTTTCCGGACCGTCTGTATGTGGAGCTGCAGCGCCACCCGGGCGAGCATGGCCAGCCGGAGGCGGAGAAGCTGACCGAGCGCGGCCATGTGGAGATGGCCTATGCGATGGAGCTGCCGCTGGTTGCGACCAACGACGTCTATTTCCCCAACACCGAGATGTTTGAGGCCCATGATGCGATGATCTGTATCGCCGAGGGCGCCTATGTCGACCAGTCGGAACCGCGCCGCCGCCTGACCGCGCAGCATTACTTCAAAAGCCAGGAGGAAATGGTTGCGCTGTTTGCCGACCTGCCCGAGGCGGTTGAAAATACGGTGGAAATCGCCAAGCGCTGCGCGTTCAAGGCCTATTTGCGGGATCCGATCCTGCCCAAATTCGCCGATGACGAGGTGTCTGAACTGCGCCGCATCGCCAATGAGGGCCTGCAGAAACGGCTGGCGGTGATCCCCCATGCGGTCAGCCCGGAGGAATATCAGGCGCGGCTGGATTTTGAGCTGGGCATTATCGAAGGCATGGGCTTCCCCGGCTATTTCCTGATCGTTGCGGACTTTATCCAATGGGGCAAGGATCAGGGTATCCCGGTGGGGCCGGGGCGGGGGTCTGGCGCGGGGTCTTTGGTGGCTTATGCGCTGACCATTACCGACCTTGACCCGTTGCGCTATTCGCTGCTGTTCGAACGGTTCCTGAACCCGGAGCGGGTGTCGATGCCCGACTTCGACATCGATTTCTGCATGGACCGCCGCGAAGAGGTGATCCGTTATGTGCAGCAGAAATACGGCCGCGACAAAGTCGGGCAGATCATCACCTTCGGTGCGCTGCTGTCCAAGGCGGCGGTGCGCGACATCGGGCGGGTTCTGCAAATGCCCTATGGCCAGGTGGACCGCCTCAGCAAGATGATCCCGGTGGAAGGGGTGAAGCCGGTTTCCATCGAAAAGGCGCTGGTGGATGAGCCGCGGCTGAAGGAAGAGGCGCGCAATGAGCCGGTGGTCGACCGGTTGCTGACCTATGGCCAGCAGGTTGAGGGGCTGCTCAGGAATGCCTCGACCCACGCGGCGGGCGTGGTGATCGGCGACCGGCCGCTGGATGCGCTGGTGCCGCTGTATCAGGATCCGCGATCCGACATGCCGGCCACCCAGTTCAACATGAAATGGGTGGAGCAGGCGGGGCTGGTGAAATTCGACTTCCTCGGTCTGAAGACCCTGACCGTCATTCAGAACGCGGTGGATCTGATCAAACAGTCGGGCCGCGACCTGCATATCAGCGAGGACGGCACGCAATTGTACGAGCCGCCCGAAGGCGCGGTGAATGAGATCAACGCCATCCCGCTGGACGACAAGGTCACCTATGACCTTTATTCGCGGGCCAAGACGGTGGCGGTGTTCCAGGTGGAATCCACCGGCATGATGGATGCGCTGAAGCGCATGAAGCCGACCTGTATCGAGGACATCGTGGCGCTGGTGGCGCTGTACCGGCCCGGTCCGATGGAGAACATCCCGACCTATTGCGAGGTGAAGAACGGCCTCAAGAAAATCCAGTCGGTGCATCCGCTGATCGACCATATCCTGGAGGAAACCCAGGGCATCATCGTCTATCAGGAACAGGTGATGCAGATTGCCCAGGTGATGGCCGGCTACAGCCTGGGCGGCGCCGACCTGCTGCGCCGGGCGATGGGCAAGAAGATCAAGGAGGCGATGGACGCCGAGCGCCCGAAGTTTGAAAAGGGCGCGGCGGAAAACGGGGTGCCTGCAAAGAAGGCCTCGGAGGTCTTCGACCTGCTGGAGAAATTCGCCAACTACGGTTTCAACAAATCGCACGCGGCGGCCTATGCGGTGGTCAGCTATCAGACCGGCTGGCTGAAGGCGAACCACCCGGTGGAGTTCATGGCCGGCGTCATGAACTGCGATATCCATCTGACCGACAAACTGGCGATCTACTTTGAAGAGGTGAAGAAGGGGCTGGGGCTGAAATACGTGCCGCCCTGCGTCAACCGGTCGATGGCGGCCTTCAACGTGGTCAAGGGTGAGCTGGTCTATGCGCTGGGCGCGCTGAAGAACGTCGGTGTCGACGTGATGCGGCTGGTCACCGAGGCGCGCAATGAGGGCGGGCATGAGCGGGTTTTCGTGAACCTGTTCGATTTTGCCCGCCGGGTGAATTTGAAGCGTGTCGGCAAGCGGCCGTTGGAGATGATGGCGCGGGCCGGGGCATTTGATCAGCTGGACCCCAACCGGCGCCGGGTGTTCGAGAGCCTGGAGGCGCTGGTCAGCTACTCTGCCGCGATCCATGACCAGAAGAACTCAAGCCAGGTGTCGCTGTTCGGCGAGGCGGGCGATGATCTGCCGGAACCGCGGCTGCCCTCGGTGCCGGACTGGCTGCCGGCCGAGCGGCTGAGCGAGGAATTCAAGGCGATCGGCTTCTACCTGTCGGGGCATCCGCTGGACGACTACATGCCCGCGCTGAAGCGCAAGGACGTGCTGACGCTGGACGAGGTCACTGCCAAGGCGGAACGCGGGCCGTTCATGGCCAAGATGGCGGGCGTGGTGGCCGGGCGGCAGGAGCGCAAATCAGCCCGCGGCAACCGCTTTGCCTTTGCCCAGCTGTCGGACCCGTCGGGCGCCTTTGAGGTGACGCTGTTTTCCGAAGTGCTGGAGAAATCCCGGGAGTTTCTGGAGACCGGCGCCAAGGTGGTGATCACTGCCGAAGCGACGATGGAGAGCGACCAGCTGAAGCTGCTGGTGCGCTCGGTCGGGCCGGTTGACAGCGCCATCGCCGACGCCGGGCGCAGCAGTTTACGGGTCTATCTGAGCGAAGCCGCCGCCGTCGGCACCGTGGCGCAGGTGCTGGAAGACGCCAAATCCGCGGCCCGCAATGCCTCGCGCGGGGAGATCTACATGTATCTGCAGGACCCGGGCCTGCCCGGCGATGTGGAAATGGAGCTGGGCCAGCCGTTCCCGATCAACCCGCAGATCAAGGGCGCGCTGAAGTCGCTGGACGGGGTGCTGGATGTGGAGGAGATCTGAGAGCGGGCGGCAGAGGCTGCCCTCAGGTCGTGCATTCGGGCAATCGCGCTGCCCGGCAGGTTATTTCCAGACCAGCTCCGCACCGCTGAGGCAGACAGGCAGGGTGTCGGGCGGCATCTGGCCCAGACCCTCGAACAGCTTGATGTAGTTCAGGCTGGAATGGATCGCGGAAATCTTGCCGTCTTCGACCTTGAAAACCATCTGGCCGTCGAAATCGAAGGGCGGGCGGTGCGGGTGGCTGGTGACATGCACGTCGAAACAGGTGATGATCCAAGGCCCGGCCTCTTCGAACACGCGAAAGGTGAACTCCGGCGCGCCGCCCAGCAAGGCCTTCATCGTGGTGACGAAATCGGAAGCAGCGAACTGTTTGCCCATCAGGTTGGACACCGGGCCGGTGGCCTCGGTTCTGTCCGAAAACATGTCCTGAAGAACAGCATCGTTGTCGCGGTACCAGACCTCTTCAAACCAAAAGCGTACCAGCTCTGCATTGCTTGTCACTGCTGCCGTCCAATTCCGTGCGTTTTTCTAAGGCTTATATGCGGGCACAAGCTCTTGCCAAGGCCCATTCCGCTTCAGCGTGCATTATCCTGCTGCAACTGCACAGGTTTTAAGCGCGCGCGGCGATAATCGCGGCCCGGTAGCCGTGACCACGCGCACGCCCGAACAGACCCCGGCAGGCGTCAGTAATGCGGCGGGCGTTCGTCGCCGAAGACCGCGCCGCCGGTGCCGCCCTGCTCGCGGCTGGCCTCGCGCTGCATCAGCATGGCGACGCGGCGGGTCAGGGTGTCGATCTCCTGCTGCTGGCGGGCGATCACGTCGCTCATCTCCTCCACGCTGCGGGTCAGATGGGCGATTTGCTCTTCCAGATGCTGCATGGGGTATCTCCTGGGGTCTGGTTTGTCTGATACAGAAGCTGGCTCCGAAAGCAAGGGGTCGCCCGCCCCGCCCCCCACGGGGCGGGCGCTGCCCTGCGCGCTTGAAACGAGCACTTCTTTTTCCGCCTCTTCGTCACCCGGCGCCGCGGCTCCTTCTTGCTGTTGCGGCCTGCTTCCGCTAGACCGCCGGGCGAGTGAAACCGCTACCCGTGAGGAGGCCTCAGATGGCCAAAGTGAAGAAACAGCCCCGCCCCAAGGCGCAAACGCCCAAGGGGTTCCGTGACTATTTCGGTGCGGAGGTGACCCAGCGCAGCGAGATGCTGCGGGCCATCGCGGGTGTGTATCATCATTACGGGTTCGAGGCGCTGGAGTCGGCGGCGGTGGAAACCGTCGAGGCGCTGGGCAAGTTCCTGCCCGATGTCGACCGCCCCAATGAGGGCGTGTTTGCCTGGCAGGAGACCGAGGACGACGGCAGTTCAAATTCCGGGGGCGACTGGATGGCGCTGCGGTATGACCTGACGGCGCCGCTGGCGCGGGTCTATGCGCAGCACCGCAATGATCTGCCGACGCCCTACCGCCGCTATGCGATGGGGCCGGTCTGGCGCAATGAGAAGCCGGGGCCGGGCCGCTTCCGTCAGTTTTATCAGTGTGACGCGGATACCGTGGGCACCGCCTCGATGGCGGCGGATGCGGAGATCTGCGCGATGCTGTCCGACACGCTGGAAACCGTCGGCATTCCGCGCGGTGATTACCTGGTGCGCGTGAACAACCGCAAGGTTCTGAACGGCGTGCTGGAGGTCATGGGTCTTGGCGCCGAAGATGCCAAGCGCGACGACGTGCTGCGCACCATCGACAAATTCGACAAGGTGGGGGAAGCGGGCGTGCGCGAGCTGCTGACCAAGGGGCGGCTGGATGCCTCCGGCGCCTATATCGACGGGGTTGGTCTCAGCGACGATCAGGCCGCGCCGGTGCTGGCCTTCCTGACCTCCAAGGCGGCGGAGGCGGCGGGCACCATTGCCAATCTGCGCGCTGCGGTGGGAGACAGTGCGGTGGGCCAGGAGGGGATTGCCGAGCTGGAGCAGATCGGAGAGCTGCTGGCTGCGGGCGGTTATGGCAAGGACCGGATCGAGATCGACCCGTCGGTGGTGCGCGGGCTTGGCTATTACACCGGGCCGGTGTTCGAGGCGGAGCTGACCTTTGAAATCCTCGACGAGAAGGGCCGCAAGCGGCAGTTCGGCTCGGTTGCGGGCGGCGGGCGCTATGACGGTCTGGTGAAACGCTTCACCGGGCAGGAGGTGCCTGCGGTGGGTGTGTCGGTCGGCGTCGACCGGCTGCTGGCGGCGCTGCATGCCAAGGGGCGGCTGACGGCCGAGGCGGCTGGCCCTGTGGTGGTCACGGTGATGGACCGCGCCCGGATGGCGGATTACCAGGCGATGGTGGCGGAGCTGCGCAATGCGGGCATCCGGGCCGAGGTTTACCTGGGCAACCCCAAGAATTTCGGCAACCAGCTGAAATATGCGGATAAGCGGAATTCACCGGTGGCGGTGATCGAAGGCGGCGACGAGAAGGCCAGCGGCGTGGTGCAGATCAAGGACCTGATCCTGGGCGCCAGAATTGCCGAAAGCGCCACATTGGAAGAGTGGAAAGAACGCCCCAGCCAGTTTGAAGTGCCGCGTACGGAACTGGTTGCCAAGGTGCGCGAAATCCTGGACGGGCAGGGCTGATCATGGCGCTTCGTTCTGACATTCAGGCCCGCGCGGCACAGCTGCGGCTCCGCTTTGAGGCTGCAGGCGCGCAGGTGGTGGATACACCGCTGCTGCAGCCGGCCGGCACGTTGCTGGATCTGTACGGCGAGGACATCCGGGCGCGTGCCTATGTGACCTCAGATGCGCTGCACGGCGAGCAGATGCTGCGCCCGGATTTCACCGTGCCGGTGGTGGAGGCGCATATGCGTCACGGCGCCGAGCCTGCGCGCTATACCTATTCCGGGGAAGTGTTCCGGCGTCAGGAGATCGACCCGGACCGGCCCAATGAATATCTGCAGGTTGGCTATGAGGTGTTTGAGCGCAACGATGCGGCGGCGGCGGATGCCGAGGTGTTTGCGCTGTTTGCGCTGCAGGTGCGCGGGCTGCCCCTGCGGGCGGCAACCGGCGATATCGGCATTCTGATGGCCGCCGTGCAAGGGCTGAACACCACGGAGAAGCGCAAGGCGGCGCTGATGCGCCATATCTGGCGGCCGCGCCGGTTCCGGGCTTTGCTGGACCGGTTTGCAGGCCGGGTGCCGGTGCCGGAGAGCCGCCGGAAGCTGCTGGAAACCGAGGGCGACCTGACCGGCTCTGCGGTGCAGCTGGGCAAACGCCGTGCGGCCGAGGTGCAGGCGCGGGTGGAGGCGCTGCGGGAAGATGCCAAATCGCCGCCGATTGCCGAGCATGAGCTGCTGGCGCTGGAGGCGCTGATGGCGGTGCGCGAAACGGTGCCCTTTGCCACCGAGCAGATGCGCGACATCGCGGTGGACCTGCCGCAGATAAACCCGGCGCTGGACCGGCTGGATGCACGCACCGCGGCGATGAAGGCGCGCGGCGTGGATGTGGATAACCTCGATTTCGAGGCGTCCTACGGGCGCACGTCGATGGAATATTATGATGGGTTTGTGTTCGGCTTCTATGCCGAGACGCGTCCGGATCTGCCGCCGATCGCCAGCGGCGGGCGGTATGATGCGCTGACCCGGCGGCTGGGGGACGGTGAGGAGATCCCGGCGGTGGGCGGTGTGCTGCGCCCCGATTTGATGCTGCAGCTTGAGGAGGCCCGCGCATGAGTCTGAAGCTGGGGGTACCGTCCAAGGGGCGGCTGATGGAAAAGACCTTTGATTGGTTTGCCAAACGCGGTGTGACCCTGTCGCGCAGCGGGTCCGACCGGGAATATGCCGGTGTGGTCGAGGGGGTTGCAAACATGGAGCTGGTGCTGCTGTCGGCGGGGGAAATCCCGCGTGAGCTGGCGGCCGGGCGGATCCATCTGGGTGTCACCGGCACCGATCTGGTGCAGGAGAAGCTGCCGCGGTTCGAACAGCAGGTTGAAACCCTGGCCAAACTGGGCTTCGGCCATGCCGACCTGATCCTGGCAGTGCCGCAGTTCTGGCTTGATGTGGACACGCTGGATGACCTGGATGCGGCGGCTTCGGCCTTTCGCGCCACGCATGGCCACCGGCTGCGGATTGCCACCAAATACCACCGGCTGGTGCGCGAATTCCTGACCGATGCCGGGGTTGCGGATTACCAGCTGGTGGACAGCCAGGGGGCAACCGAAGGCACGGTGAAGAACGAGACCGCCGAGATGGTGGCCGACATCACCTCGACCGGCGAAACCCTGCGGGCCAACCACCTGAAGCTGCTGGCAGACGGGCTGGTGCTGAAATCCCAGGCGACGCTGTGGCGCAGCCGGGTGGCCAAATACCGGCCGGACGAGAAGGCGGCGCTGAACACGCTGCTGGATCTGATGGAAGGCCGCAAGTAGGCACTGCCGCCCGCGTTCCAGCGCGGGCTCCCGCCCGGAGCAGAGGCATCACAGATGCCTCCGCCCCGGTTGGACCGGGCGCCGGGCTGACGCCCGGCGCTGGCGAGGCGTGCCGCGGGGGGAGTGCGGACAGCCTCAGATCACGCCGATTTCCGCCAGCGCCTGGGAAAGCTCCAGCGGCAGCGGCTCTTCCTGGCTTTTGCCGGCGGGCAGATCGGCGGGGGAGTCTTCGGTCTTCAGATAGCGCCAGCCCTGGAACGGCCGTTTCGGTGCGGTATGGGTCCGGTGCAGTTCCGGGTCCAGGATGATGGCGCAGCGGCGGATGCCGTCTTCTCCGGTGGCCTCATCCATGCGCAGGATGCGCTGGCGGCATTGGATCAGCCCCTTGATCACCCAGTAGATCGAGCCGCCGTTGAGAATCTCCGCCGCGCGCTTGGGCCACATGCGGGTGACATGGCGCGGCAGGCCTTCGGGCAGCTCGCGGCGGCGCATCTCCTGCCAGGCCATCAGGCTTTCGACGCTTTCGGTGCCGACCGAGAGCTTCACAAGGTTCACACGCTTATCCACAGGTTCCCCACAGAGTCGTCCAGAGTTTCAACTTTATATTGTAGCTCGACGGCCTTCGGGGGCAAGGTCTTGTGTCTTGGAGGGTGCGCCTGCAGATAAAAAATGCTAAGATTGACCTAAACGCCGTTGAGGCAGGGCGCCGCAGCGGCTATCCAGTCGCCCACTCTATATTCACGACCGACCACAGGGATTCGCCATATGAGCCGCTTTGCCGCCCCCATCGCCGAGCAGATCTGGGATATGAAATACCGTTTCAAGCAGGCCGATGGCACGCCGATCGACGTCACTGTCGAGGACAGCTGGCGGCGAATCGCACGCGATCTGGCGCGGGCGGAACAATCGCCGGATGCCTGGGAAGAGAAATTCTTTGCCGCGCTGGAAGACTTCAAATACCTGCCCGCAGGCCGCATCACTGCAGGCGCCGGCACCGCGCGCCAGGTGACGCTGTTCAACTGCTTTGTGATGGGCACCGTGCCGGACAGCATGTCGGGGATTTTCGACATGCTGAAGGAAGCGGCGCTGACCATGCAGCAGGGCGGCGGCATCGGCTATGACTTCTCGACCATCCGGCCGCGCGGCGCCGATGTGAAGGGGGTGGCGGCGGATGCCTCCGGCCCGCTGTCGTTCATGGATGTGTGGGACGCGATGTGCCGCACCATCATGTCGGCCGGCTCTCGCCGCGGCGCGATGATGGCAACCATGCGCTGCGACCACCCGGATATCGAGCAGTTCATCACCGCCAAATCCGACTCTGCCCGCCTGCGCATGTTCAACATGTCGGTGCTGGTCACCGATGATTTCATGGATGCGGTGAAGGCAGACGGTTCCTGGGACCTGCAGTTTGACGGCAAGATCTATCACACCGTGCAGGCGCGTGATCTGTGGAACAAGATCATGCAGGCGACCTATGATTACGCCGAGCCGGGCGTGATCTTCATCGACCGCATCAACAAGGCCAACAACCTGTCTTATGTCGAGCAGATTGCGGCCACCAATCCCTGCGGCGAGCAGCCGCTGCCGCCCTATGGCGCCTGTCTGCTGGGCTCGGTCAATATGGCGCGGCTGGTGGCCAATCCGTTCGAGAAAGATGCGCATCTGGACCAGGAGGCGATGCAGGAGCTGGTCGCCACCGCCGTGCGGATGATGGACAATGTGGTGGATGTGTCGAAATTCCCGCTGGAGGCGCAGGCTCAGGAAGCCAAGAACAAGCGCCGGATCGGTCTGGGTGTCACCGGCCTGGCCGATGCGCTGTTGATGCTGGGACTGGAATACGGCTCGGACGAGGCGGCGCGTCAGACCGATGAATGGCTGCACGCGATCGCCCGCGCCGCCTATCTGGCGTCGGTGGAGCTGGCCAAGGAGAAGGGGGCGTTTCCGCTGTTCGATGCCGAGGCCTACCTCAACTCCGGCAACATGCTGAACATGGACGAGGACGTGCGCGAGGCAATCCGCGAGCATGGCATCCGCAATGCGCTGCTGACCTCGATCGCGCCGACCGGCACCATTTCGCTCTATGCCGGCAATGTGTCCTCGGGCATCGAGCCGGTGTTTGCCTATGCCTATACCCGCAAGGTTCTGCAGAAGGACGGCAGCCGCACCGAGGAGGAAGTGGTCGATTACGCAGTGCAGATGTACCGCGAGAAATTCGGCGCCGACGCCAAGCTGCCCGGCTATTTCGTGAACGCCCAGACCCTGCCGCCCGCAGCCCATGTCAAGATGCAGGCGGCGGCGCAGAAATGGATCGACTCGTCGATTTCCAAGACCATCAACTGCCCCGAAGACATCTCTTTTGACGCCTTCAAGGACGTCTACATGCAGGCCTGGGACCAGGGCTGCAAGGGCTGCACCACCTACCGCCCGAACGATGTGACCGGCTCGGTCCTGTCGGTGAGCGAAAGCGCCGACACCGCACCGGGCGAAACCGCACAGGCGCCGCATGAAAGCGACAGCGCCGAGGTCGTCTATATGTCCGAGCCGCTGGACCGTCCGCAGTCGCTGGAGGGTCATACCTACAAGCTGAAGTGGCCGGACAGCGAGCATGCGATCTATCTGACCATCAACGACATCATCATCAACGGCCACCGCCGCCCGTTCGAGGTCTTCATCAACTCCAAGAACATGGAGCATTACGCCTGGACGCTGGCGCTGACGCGGATGATCTCGGCGGTGTTCCGCCGCGGCGGCGACGTGTCTTTTGTGGTGGAAGAGCTGAAAGCGGTGTTCGACCCGCGCGGCGGCGCCTGGGTGCAGGGCAAGTATATCCCCTCGATCCTGGCGGCGATCGGCGGGGTGATTGAGACCCACATGATCAAGACCGGCTTTTTGGAAGGCGAGGGCATGGGGCTTAAATCCGACCCGCAAGCACAGGTGGTAAACCTGAACGCCCCGCGCGGCAAAGCCTGTCCCAGCTGCGGCCAGTTCGATATGCAGATGGTCGAGGGCTGCATGACCTGCCGCAGCTGCGGCCATTCTAAGTGCGGCTGAGAGCAGGGGGCTTCAGATGTATGTGTAATTGAAAGGACTAATTGTCCTTTTGGGGTGGTTTTTTGGCCATTCTGATAAGCACAACGTGACCACCGGGCGGAAACGCCCGGTTTTCGCAGCTTGAGCTCCTGAAGCATGATGCCCGAGGTTCGACTCTGTCCCAAGGGATATGGTGCGGGAGGAGTGCCGCCCAAAACCGAATTCGAAGAAATTCTTATCTGGTTTCGAATTCTCCAGAACAGGTGGCAAGCCAATTGCTCCTTGTCGAGTGTGGTGCGGTTGACCCTGGACCAGTGGGTCGTCCGGAACAGTGTAGCTTCCGTGGGATCAACGTGTTGAGTGGCGCAGCTGTTGTCTGTTGGCCAAGGCGATAGGTCGTCTCACTGGGATTGAAAACCCGATGGCACTTGTACTGATCAGATCTTTCGCGAGCGGAAACGCAAATGGGGCGGCCAAAGGCCACCCCACTTCTCGTCTTTTTTGTCTGGCTTATGTACGGGTTACTGTTCGTGCGCGTAGCGCTGCCTCTATCCGGGCATAGGCTATGAGAGCCTCGTGGTGCAAATGTCTACCATCACAGCAAGCGTAAGGGATCAAAGTACTCCCTGATCTGACCACCAAAAAATAGCCATCGGCCGGGCTGAAATGTCCATTTCGCAAGCGAAATAAGTCAATCGGGCGGAAACGCCCGATTTTCTCGTTTCAGGACCCGCTGTGAGGTAAATGGCGGTTCGGCACTCTGAATGAGGATATGGGGCGGGGTTTTGCGGACAAAAAACGAATTGAAGAATTTTCGTCGGCGACGGTCATTCCAACGTTCGGCTGCAAAGCCAGACCGACCAACCTCTGGGGTGTACTTGGTGAAAGCTCTGCCTATGTATTTTGAGGTGTATCAGCACATCATCATGCCCTGAGATGAAGGCCTTAACCCTGTCCCAGTTTTTCAACAAAAAAAGGGCGGCTCACGCCGCCCCTCAAGACCTTTTTCACTCGCTCTCAGATGTTCGCCAGGCCCGTATCGCGCTTTCGACGCGCGCATAGGCCTTCAACACCTCATGCCTCGAATGGTGTCCATCGCATGCTGCGCATCGGTACTTTTTCTCGCTCGTCTCTTGGAACTTGTAGCCCAACGCGAAGAACGCCTCCACAGCGACTGGAGCCAGGCTGATCGATTGCGAAGCCGTAGCGATGACGGCAAGGCCGGCGATCTCGCGACCGCGTTGAGTGTGATGCCGATCAATTAGGACCCGTGCCTTCGACAAGGGGAAATTTTGATTCAGCCAAAGCGAGACATCGCAGATATCCTGCTCGAGACCGAAGGCGCCCGGGTTCTCTCTAAGTCGCTTTTCGCGGAAAAACTGTAGCACACAACGCGGCTCAGAGGGCATGGCGAAAGCTCCCGTAAAGCTCGCTGATCCGGGCGCCGTGCCATCGGGTTGTGTCGGATGCTGCGAAGTTTCGCTCGACACCGATGCGGTCGAGCGAAGACAGCGTCTGTTCCGCGAGGACGCGGCCGATATCGTGCAAGGCGTCTTCGACAGCATCTGCATCCGGAAACGGTTGGCTGAATGCGCTATGCAGACGGCACAGCGCTTCAAAGCCCGCGGGATCGTCGAGCGCGTCGAGCAGATCGCACAGACTGGCACCATTTCGGCGCAGATGCCTTTCTGTCGCGGCGACCGCATCATAGCGGGCCTGGCTGATATTCGTGGTGTTGGTGTTGAGCATGTCTGTCTCCCTTGCATGCGTGAAAAATGCGGGTGGTGCCTTTTCTGCGGCGTCATCATCACGGCGTTCGGGAGATCCCTGGGGGCATGTTCCTTTCAGTTGGTTGTAGAGGCTGGTGCTGGTGGTGGTGCTGGTGAAGAGAACATTGGTCGTTCTATTGAGTGACGAAGAAGAAATCTGCCGACGGGGTGAATTCTCTTGTTCGAGGTCGGAGGCAAAGAAGCGGTCTTGGGCCTGCGCATCACAGCTTTCCATCGGCCGAGAGAATGTCGGCGGCCGGGCGGGACGCATGGCCGCCGATGCATGTCATGCCGCGCTCTGTTTCAGGAGGCTGAGGGCCGACGCAACACGATCGGCGTCCAATTCGCCGATATCGATCAAGAGGTCATAGAGCCGGTCTGCAAGCAGGCAGAATTCTTCTACCTCGGCGCTTGCGGGATCGAGAAGGATCCAGGAGGACAGGTCTGGTTCGAACGCTTCGATCACTGGATCGAGGGACAGGAGCCGATGCAGATCGACCAGCCTGCGCCGCGTTGTACGGTCGAGCCGCGATGCTTCACGCAGGGCCGAAATGAGACGCAGGACGCGAGCGCAGCCAGTCTCACCGTCGATCAGCTCTGCGGCATTGCAGAGGGCAGTTCCGTGCTTGGCGAAATGTTCACGGACGAGGGCGAGTTGCGGGTCTGCGGACAGTGTCGTCGTGGGAAATTTGCACAACAAGATGGGCCTCCGATTTGTTGCGTCTGCCGTTCATGGCAGCATCAAGCCTGTCCGTGTCCTAAGGTTTGCGTTTGCGTTGTGGCCGCTTCATTTCTGCTTCTCGACATGGACATTGGCCAACTACCCGGAGGACGAAGAAAAAACTTCGATACTCTGAAAGCCCGCCGCCGAAGATCTCAAGCCAAGCCATCCCGGTTTGAGCTGACGCCGTGCTGCGGCTGTCGCTTGTGCTCAGAAATACAATGCCCACCGACCTTATTTTCAAACCCTCCCTTCCAAGGGCGGAGGAGGTCCAGCGATGCTCCGAGGCTGGTATGTTGAAGTTTTTCAGGTTTTGGTCAGAAAAAGCTTCTGTCGAACCACGACCATTCCATTTCCTGTGTATGACGGACGGGCATGGAGATGCCGTCGACGACTGCACGGAGAGCGAAAAGAAAGGAGATGGCACAAGTTCCAGATGACCTGGACGCTCACGAAATTTGTACATCACTGAAGACGCAGCGCGCTGCTGGGATCTGATCATTCCCCAGAGATGTTGGCATTCATTTGAGTGGAAGCCGAAACGTGCATCCGAGACGCCACCCCATTTCGTCTGTCAAAGAAGGCTGACCTTGGCGGCCTTCAATTTCCCGGCCACCGACGGGAGACGACCACGAGCGCGGTGGCGCTCGTTCCAACCGCAGCGGAAAACAGTCACTTTGATAGCGCAAGCTTTGAGTTTCAATTTTATAACCAAGCGGCCCGGGCAGCTGACAGGGTAACTCTGACGCGCGTAGCCTGCGGTCGGAGGTTGCTCGGCGTGTTTACCCTAAGCATGGCAATCTCATTGAAAAACCGCTTTCGAGATTTCAGGTCGGCAACGGCAGGCGATGTGCCCGGCGTTTTCGACCAGAGCCGACGTTCGTGGAGCACTCCCCGAGCGGCGGCAATGGGCAGTTTTTCCCGCGCGAGTTTGCTGCGGCTGCAAAGTGCTGCAACTGCTCGCTCGGTAGATTGGGCTCATACCGGACCTTCTCCGCAGTCGCACCACGGCGTGCTACCCTGAACCACCAACGTCGTGTTGGTGCTGGGGCGGATCGTGGCGGATGGGAGTATCCATCATGACCATCGCTAACCTACCCGCCATTCGCGCATGTCGCCCGCCTGGAACAAGGGCCGCGTCGTCGGCCAAAAGCGTCCCCTCGTGCCGAAACACGTCTGGGCCATCTGGGTGCGTCTCGAGATCGCAAAGAACCATCGTGACTTGGCGCTATTCAACCTCGCCATCGACAGCAAGCTGCGCGGGTGCGACCTCGTCAAGCTGAAGGTCGCCGACATCTATGTCTCCGGTCAGGTCAAGGAACGCGCGTCGGTCATCCAGAGCAAGACCCAACGGCCGGTGCGCTTCGAGATCACCGAAGGCACGCGCAAATCGATCCTGCGCTGGATGGAGGAACCGCTGATGATCGGTCCCGAATACCTCTGGCCAGGGCGGTTTCACGAACGGCTGCACATTTCGACGCGCCAGTATGCCCGGCTGGTTCGAGAGTGGGGGTGGTCCATCGGGCTCGATCCGACGTCCTACGGGACGCATTCAAGGCGCCGGACAAAAGTCGCTTACATCTACCGCAAGACCGGCAATTTACGAGCTGTTCAGCTTCTGCTGGGTCATACCAAGATGGACAGCACCGTTCGGTATCTCGGCGTCGAACTTGAAAATGCCCTGGCGATTGCTGAGGCGGTCGAGATTTGAACAGCTTGGGCCGTTCCGAAGGGACGGCCCTGAACGGACATTCGTTGTCCCCATTGGTGCTGCGATGCAGCTTCCCCGAACCGGCCTTTCGAAGCACCGTACAGAATGTTCGGACAGGGAGGAATCAGCAAGGCAAGGGTTTCACGAGTTTGATCAACGACTCAGATAATCGCGATCTCCAGACCCAAGCCGAGCGATTTGGAGATTTGCTCTAAGTTCCGCTTCTTTTGATCAGTGCTGCTGTGGGTTTTGATGAAGTAGGGCGGCACCTCAATGTCGTTGTACTTTTTTGACTTTTCCTTGGCCGCAATGTTCTCGCCATTCACGAGAACCCCGACACTTGCCACCCGCTCGCACCCAATACGCTCGATCACTTTTGCGAGCGTCTGCGCGGCCGTTTTCTCTGCCAAGGTCGATCCGTCATTGAATGTTACCAAGAGCCTCGTACGAGAGGCTTTAGACGCAGAAAGAATTGTTCGTGCGGTTTGAAATTCTTGCTCGGCATCCTCTTCAGTTTCATCTTCGGAGAAAGTCTCCAGCCATTCGTTCGCCAAGGTCTCGACCCGATCACAGAACGCTTGAAGCTGTCTGCCGCGATCCGTCAAGGCCTTTGCTTCTTCGTACCGTGATCCTCGGAAAAGCTCGCTGCCTTGAGAGTTGAGGTCCTCGACTGCGGTCTCCAGTTCGAGTTTCATCAGTTCAAATGCCGTTGAAACGCTACTCATATGATTTCTCTCATGTGAAATTGGGTGCCCAAAATTCATGATGGCTGAAAACCGCCTCGGCTCGGCAGCGCATACTGCGAAGTTACAAGAAGTCCAACCTGGTCGCCAAGCTATCCTTTTCCAAGGCTATCCTCCCTGTGAGACTCTCGCAAGATCCTGGATGTGGAAGCGCCTTGCGCAGGTGCAGGACTTACGGCGGGGCGGCTGCAGCAACGCGTCGTCACCAGCGGTTCATGGCGATCCCGGCCCTGAGCCGCCGTTAATCATCACCCTCCACCGCTGCGGTGCGGCCCGCCAATCCAGACTTTCGCTGCACCCGCGAAATTTCAGAGGTAGCGAATTCACAGTCTGCGGGAGTTCCGGACATTCGCCTGCGCAGCAGGTTGCACCAAACTGGAGTTCGTCCCGATATCCGGACAGTTTGATTATTGACCCTATGCTGCGCTTTTCCAAGTCATGGTTTCGTAGGCTTGCGCGGGGGTTAGGTAGCCGATTGCGGAATGACGCCGCTGGCGATTGTAGAAGACCTCAATGTATTCGAAGATCGCCGCCTTTGCCTGGACGCGCGTTTTGAAGCGCTCCCTATGAACCAGTTCCTTTTTCAGTGATGCGAAGAAACTTTCCATTGGAGCGTTATCCAGGCATTCGCCCGTACGGCTCATGGATTGCGTGATGCGTGCCGCCCCGAGCAATTTGCGGTATTCTTCTCCTGCGTATTGCACGCCGCGATCCGAATGATGAATGAGCCCTGGAACCGGTCCACGGCGCCCCAGGGCCATGTTCAAGGCATCACAGCACAGTTCGGATCGTAGATGATCGTCCATTGCCCAGCCGACGATTTCACGTGTTGCCATGTCTTTGATAGCGGCGGCGTAGAGCCATCCTTCGTCCGTATCGACGTAAGTAATGTCAGCAAGCCAAACCCGGTTTGGAACGG
>NZ_JBVVXU010000027.1:0-56872 GCF_055902035.1 Leisingera sp. SA215
GACCTACGTCGACACCTATTGCAAGGTGGCGCATGCCAAGCTCTACACCACCAAAACGCCCATCACGGCGGCTGATCTGCTCAACGACCGGGTTCTGCCGTTCCACGAAGAGCACGGCCTGCCGGTGCTGCGGATCATGACCGACCGGGGCACGGAATATTGCGGTCGGGCCGACAAGCATGATTACCAGCTCTTCCTGGCGATCAACGACATCGACCATACCAAAACCAAGGTGAAATCGCCCCAGACGAACGGGATCTGCGAGCGGTTCCACAAGACGGTGCTGCAAGAGTTCTACCAGGTTGCGTTCCGCAAGAAGCTCTACGATAGCATCGACGCGCTTCAAACCGATCTCGATGAATGGCTGAATTGCTACAACCACGAACGCACTCATCAGGGCAAAATGTGTTGCGGCAGAACGCCGTTCCAGACCATGATCGAGGGCAAGGAAATCTGGAAGGGAAAGTTCCTGAACCAAACCTGACCTGACAGACGCCGCCGGAAATCCGGGCAACTGTCAGATCACATCTGAACCACTACAGCTAAGGAGGCCTTCAGCACCTTCGTATCACAAAATCAGCTGAATTCAGACCAAGCTGAATTCCTTGATATGGTTGTAGACAGTCTGACAGAAAGCGGCTTCGTTGACCCTGTGTCCTTCTACGAAAGTCCCTTCACGGATCTGGATGACATGGGCATTGCGGGTATCTTTGACCGTGAGCAAGCTCAAGAGATCATCAAGATCGTTAGAACGCTGAACGAAGCGGTGGCAGCCTGACAGCTAGCGGTTTTCGATCTGGATCAGGTCCGTGCTTGGCTGCAAGTTCGCTGATGTTTGCTTTTGTCGAGAAGAGCGCTCTTTCGATTTTTCAGGTTCGTAGAAAGTCGGCAAGGCCCAAAAGGGCCCTGCCTATGGCTAGATGTATATATGTCCTGCTTTTTGTGCCGCCCAAATTGAGAATTAGACCTATCCCGTCACGATTTTTAGGACGGGGAGCTCTCGTCCAGAGGTGTTTTCTGGCGTAGCGTCACATTGTTTGGGTCGCTTGTGCACAGAGTTTGTGCGGGGCTTTTCAGCTCCAGTCCAGCGCATAAATGCCTTTCGAGCAGGTTTGCTGTCTTGGGTTGGCAATTCATCCAATGCCCAATGCGCAGCCTCTCCTATTCCAGCAGGACCAAGGCAATAGCCGCGCGTCGCGTGGATGAGGCCCCGTTCCTCCAGTTCCCTGAAGTAGTCACCCACTGTGTTGCGGTGCACATTCAGAGCCTTTGCTGCGTCCCGGTGACTCAGAATGATCGCTCCATTATTATTGCCGTTGTAGCGGCGCTTCAGTTCAATATAGAGCGCGCGGGGGCCCGGCTTAAGGCTCCTCCATGCGAGGGAAGCCTGTAGCCACTCATGTAGTTGCACATGTCGGCCAGTGCCGCGCTTTTTCCTTTTGTACGGTTTGCGGCTCATGGTGCGGGCTCCTGCTGCGCTGCGGTCTTAGCCATCAGCCTGGAAATCCAAAGGCTTTTGCGATTTCCCAATTGCCGCAGGGCAATATCCGGCCCGCATTCTTTCTGTTGGCTAGGTGCGAGCTCTAGGTGGTCGCAGGATGACCAATCAACATTTCTCATGGGGGTGCCCTCCGAAATGGAGTTCTGCGTAGAGGGCAGCCTGAGAGCGGTTCAGGCCGAACCGTGTTTGTAAGTGCCGTATCTGGGTTTCGTGTGCTGCGGGGTGGTTGATACGTTTTTGATTCACACCGCAAGCGTTTCGGAACGGACTGCTGTAGCAGTGACCATTGCTCATTTGATATCCTTTGCTATGTCGGGGCAAAGGGCGTAGGATTGCGGGTGTCAAAGCCCGTAAGCAAATCACGTACAGCCCGCGCCCCAGTATTTTAGGGGGGCGGGTTTTGTTATGCCGCTTCGCGGCTATTCAGCCATTCGGTGATGACGCTTTCCGGCCATGCCACGGCCTTGCGTGTCAAACGCACAGGGCGAGGAAATTCGCCCCTGTTCATCATCGCGTAAATTGTGGTGCGGCTCAGGCCAGTGATCGCTTCAACATCGGTTCGGCGATAGTGTTTCTCGGGCATCTCGGCATACTCCTGCATCTGGTGGTCGATGCAGGAAGGGTGTGTCAGGCAATCATTTTTGTGAATAAAGGAGAGAGCCCAAATTCCGACGAATTGGCCCAGAACTCGCCACGTGTAGCTCGCGATTAATGGGCATATTTTTGGGCATTTACTTTGTCATCTTGGAAAATAAGGGCTTAAGGTGTCTCTGCAGGGTGGCGCGGGACAAGTCTTCTTCGAACAAATCTTGGACCCACGCGCGAGCTTCCTCAATGATTGCTTCTTTTTTTTCAGGTAGGTCCGAAGCAGCATGACGCTTTGAGAAGTGATTCAGGACAGCAGTCTTCACTGCTCCGCCACCCTTGAGTGGCCTCCCCTTCCCGCGGTCTTGGCCGGTGCCTCGGCTTTGGGGGGCGCCAATGTGTGTTAATGTCCTGCCGTATCTTGAGACGGTTAGGTTTTCACCTGGAAGGTCCGGCTGAGGAAACAGGGCCAGGAGTTCTTGGAATTTTACCCGGACAGCTACCCAAGATGGAGAACTATCCTCCCTTTTCCCGAGATTAGCACGTTGCCAGTCGATTTCACTCATGCGCCAGTGGCTGGTATTGATGCTTCGCTCCTCCCACCGAACCGTTTCAGAATTATCATCTTCTTGCGTGCACATGTGCCAACCGATGGCGTCAAGCTCTCCGGCTGATAGCGCATAAAACAATTTTGCCTTTGCCCGTTCTTCGTAGCTCAGGAGAGTTTCAATGGTCGGCTGAATGACTTTAGCTAACTCCATTTCACGATCACAGCGAGCTAAATTTTCGCGCAACATTTGAATGCGTATTTCCGAAAATTCAGGAGTGCTCCCGCTCTCATCAATGATGCCTAGCATGTTCTCATAGTTCTGGCGTTGTCGCTTAATCTCCTCGATTTCTGTTCCTAGCGTAGTGCCCAGTGCCTCCTGAAATGTTTGGAGGTCGATCCCTGAGAGGACTTCAGGAATCGCTTCTGGTAGATTTTGATAATCAACGTCGACCGCTGCTTTCAAGAATTCGAGCTCGGCACTTTCATCGCCGCGGATATCGAATTCGTCCCCCCACTCTGGAGAGCTATAGAATTCTGGAATCTTTCCGAATGCGATCCACTGGGCCGCTTCGTGTATGTAGGCGGTCTCCGGGGGCTCGATCTCAACAAAAAATCTCACACAGCTATCCTTATAATTCCACTGCGCCCCTTGGTCACAAAATCCGCCCAGCGTGCCATAAGCACGCGGCGCTGTTCTAAGTGGTCCGTGCGGCGGTAGGCGCGTTCAACGCTGCCGCCGACAACATGACCCAGCGCGGTTTCCGAAACCTCAAAGGACGTGTTGGTGGTCTCTGCCACCCAATCCCGAAAGCTAGACCGGAACCCGTGCGGACGGGCTTCCATCTCTCTGCGCTCCATCAGCCGCGCCATCGTCGCATCGCTGATGACCCCTTTACGCACGCTGGGGAAAAGAACCCCCTCGCGCTGGCGCTCTTTTGCGGCCTCAATGACTTCCAGCGCCTCCGGGCTGAGAGGCACGCGGAAATCCGATGTGGCATCCTTGCGGCCCTTCACGGTCTCCGCTGGGATGGTCCAAACATCGCCGTCAATCTGGTCAATATGCAGGTGTCGCAGCGGACCAGACCGAACCGCCGTCAGGATGAGCAGGCGCAGGGCAAGGTGGGTAACTGTGCCTTCATTCAGGCTGGCATAGAAGGCAGGCACATCGGCCCAGGGCAGCGCCGGGATATGCTTTGCCTTGTGGCGCTGTTTGCCTAGCAAGGCGCGCGCTTTCTCTACCGCCTGCAAGTCAACATCCAAGCCCAGCGCAGCGGCGTGCTTCAAGCAGATGCCTAGCCGGTTCATCGCCTTGCGGGCGGTTTCGGCCTTCTCGTGCCAAATGGGGGCCAGCGTGTCGCGAATGTCGATCTGGTCAATATCCGCCACGGGCACAGCTCCCAGGCGCGGCAGGACGTGGATTTCCAAGGGGGAGAACCAGCGGCCCGCCTTTCCGTCGCCTTTGAGTTCAGCTTTGCGCGCCTCGAAGGCGTCGGCGGCAATGTCCCGCAGTAGGTGCATGTTGCGCTCCGCCTGCCTGCGCTCCCGCTGGCGTTCCTTGATCGGGTCCAGCCCCTGCCGGGCCAAGGCGCGCCATTTCGCCGCTTCCTCGCGGGCTTCTTTGAGGGATACCTCAGGGTAAGGGCCAAGCCCCATTTCCCGGCGGCGGCCATGCACGGTCACGTACAACAGCCATTTGCCGCGGTCCGGGGTGCGCTTGTGAAGCCACAGATTGCCGCCGTCGCCATGTTTCCCGGCTGCGGCAGCCTTGACCCTCGCGGCGCTGAGTTTGTTCGTTTCCCTCATTGGGCTTGAACCGCTCCCGATTTCTGGCCCCACTTTTGGCCCCATTCCTTTATGTTGTAGGTAGAGGAACTCAGCGGAACAAGCGGGAATGGCGAGAATCCGTTAAACGGTTGAAAATACGTATGCCACCTCCGGTGCGGGAATGTCCGGGAACTGTTCAGAACCGATGTTCAAAGCAGCCCCCGGGCACCATTAGATCAGTCTTAAGTCTCTGTTTCTTCTGCAAAATCTGATGCAGGAGCTTAAGCGTTTGTCACACATTCCGTACACAATTCTGAGAAGTAACGTGCCATCAGTTCGCGGGGGCGGGTCGAACCTGGCGCTGGTCCGGTCGGCGTTTCCAGCCGCAGAACCTCCCGAAGCCGTCGAAGGGCATGGAGAAGTTCATCGTGGCGTTGGCCCCGGCAGAGGACGCCAACGGGCGCACTTTGTCGGAGTTTGAGCGCGCGAAGATCGGGTTTGGCATTCTGTGCGACGACATCGAAAACCTGACGATCCCTGAGTTCTGGGCAAAGTACGAAGCGTCCGATGTGCGGTGTGCCTTCAGATAGGTCGCATCGATCATTACCGTCTTTTTCTCGCCGTGTTCGGCGGCCAGCCCGGCCATCATCCGCGCGAAGATACCTTTTTCGCTCCAACGCTTCCACCGGCTGTAGAGCGTTTTGTGCGGCCCGTAGGCGTCGGGGGCATCTCCCCAGCGCAACCCATTGCGATTGATGAAGATAATCCCGCTCAGCACCCGTTTGTCATCGGCCCGAGGCTTGCCATGCGGCTTCGGGAAAAAGGGGGTGAGCTTGGCCATCTGCTCGTCGGTCAGCCAGAAAAGATCGCTCATGTCACAGCTCCATTTTCCGAGCCGTGAATCATGCAGTGCGGCGGAAATCAATGCATCCTGACCTGTTGACCCCATCTCTACGAGGCTGATAACCCTTAAATTGCTGGTGCTTACCGTGCTGACGGTGCCTGTGACGGGAACTGAACCGGATTGCACTCGGATCTAGACCAGATTTAGAACAGCCCCCGGACACCATTTTTATCGAATGAAAACAGCAACTTGACTGCATGTCTTGTCGGTTAGCCACCTTTGTAAAATGCTTTGGGTGTCCATTGGGCGTCTCAGTGCCACTCGAGCAATTCTGACCAGCTTCCAGCCGTAGCGTTAATTGCACCCATTTTGGTTGCGAGAGATTTTCACACCGTCTGGACACGGTTCGGTTGAGGAGGCACTCTCAGAGCAAAACCAAGAAATGTGAGTAGTGCGTTGTCAAAAGATGATTTTCCAACACCATCTGAATTTATGCGGGGGCGACGTCCGGAACAGTATTCGGCCTCGCGAGGCGAAGAGAACATCGATTTGGATGCAGGTTTTCTCGAATACAAGCTGGAAAGCATAACAAGCCGAAGTGAAGAAAAACAATTTGAACATCTTGCAAGGCGTCTCGCTGAACGACTGATTTGCCCTAACCTCATACCTTATACCTCAGACAGGGCCAACTGGCGGTGGCGACAGCAAAGTTGATACCGAGACATACCCTGTTCACGAGGATAACTGCGCCGATCAGCGTAAACACCAACCGGACTCCGGTCGCGGCTGGATGAAACTTCAGTGGAAGGTCAAGGGCCGTTGACATCGCGGATCAAAGCTCGGTGGTTATTCCCACCATGCGCTTCAGACTGTCACCCTTGAACTTGCACACATGGGTATAGACTCCGAAGAGGTGCAGCAGCAGGCCTAGCAGACAGCAAGTGAAGCCCATCCAGAATAGAGACGCGTACCACCAAGTCTGACCAATTGGGGACGCGATTGCGTCGCATTCCTTGAACCAGAACATCATCGGCAGCACGATGCCGGCCAGGAGCATGCCCAAAGCCACACCGCGCCCAACCAAAACCTGGGCCGGATTAGCACCGCCCAATGGGGCTGGGTGATAGTTTCTCAAACGCCAGATCAACCGGAACAGATGCAGGCAGGCAGTGAGCGCACCGATATGCAATGTCGCGTTTCGGATTTCATTCGCCTCGGTGATGGCCTCCCACAGGACGCCAGTTGCAAAAGATAGAATGCAGGCGGCGCCCACCCAATGCATGATCACGGTCACAAGGCCAAAATGCAGGCCGGTGTCTTCGAGCTTCATGGTGGTCTCCTCTGTGATTGAGAAGACCATACGGCGCGCCTTTAATCTCAAGTAGCGTGAAATAATGATGAATACGATCACAATTCCAGAATGATAAACGTCACAAATGACCGCGTTTTAATTTGCAAACAGTGTCGTTCGTGTGGTCTGTAGAAACGCATCCACCGCGCCATTGCGGACAGACTTAGGATTCAGCATAGCATAAGTATCGATGAAACGCTCCGGATCGTCCAATGTGTGAATGCGCAGCAGGTTGCGGGCCTGGCTGCCGTCTACGACAGAACGCGGCAGGCAACTGACCCCGACACCGGATGCAACACATCCCAGAATGCCATCCAGCGTCCCCAGTTCGAATACCTCGTTGGGCGCCAGGCCAGACATGCGCATCCAGCGCCGGGTATAGTCGCGGTAGGAACATCCCAGTTTGAATACGATCACCGGGAGGGAGCCCAAGTCCTCCAACGATTCGAATTCAAGCGCTGATATCATCACCATTTCTTCGGCGAACAGCGGGTGCCCCTGGAGATCGGCATGCCTGAACTTTCCACCAACCAAGGCAATATCAATTTGATCTTGAAGAAGTTTTTCGATCAACTCTTCAGTGGGCCCCGATTGGATCTGTAGCCGAAGGTCCGGGTTTTCCGCGCGAAATGATGACAGGACCCCAGGCAGGCGTACTGCAAGCGTGCTTTCCATGCTGCCGATCCTCAGCAACCTGACCGAGCTTTCGAAGGCCTCGACCGAAGCGCGGGCGCGTTCTTCTGCCTGAATGACCTCTTGAGCGTAGGGCAGGAATGCCACGCCTGCTGAGGTCAACGCCATTCCCGCCCGGCTCCGGTTGAACAGGCTGACCCCCAATTCCGCTTCCAACGCCTTGATCCGGGTCGTCACATTGGACTGGACGCAATTCAGTTCCTTGGACGCACCGCCAATGGTTCCGATGCTGGCGACAGTAGCGAAGGTGTGCAGTGTTTTGAGTTCCATTTCATTCTCATTTACAGAACGTACTATTTCATTATGTTCTGTATACAGGATGTTCAGCTGCCTGTCTAATGCAACAGCAGTTCACTGTAAGGGAGGTTGCTTGGATGAAGCAGGAAGCACACTGGGGAACAGGTGAGAAGGTCAGGCAGCCGTCGGCGGGCAATCAAGCCGGAACAGGCCTTGCTGAGACCTGCGGAATTTCAACTCCCGTCTTTCAGGCAGCTATGGCTGGCCTCAGCGGGCCGGATCTTGTCGCCGCCGTCAGCAACGCAGGCGGGCTTGGCCATCTGGGCGCCCTGCGTGTCCTGCCAAAAACGCTTAGAGGATGGATCCACCGCACCCGCGAATTAACGGACAAACCCTTTGGAGTGAATTTGGTGCCGCAATATGGCGGCCCCGAATTTTTCAATGCCGCTCTCTCGGTTGTTCTTGAAGAGCGCCCCAAGGTGCTTTCATTGTTCTACGGCGATTTTCAGGACGTCATTCCCAGGGCTCGGGATGCAGGGATTGTCACCATGGTTCAGGTGGGGTCCTTGGCCGAAGCCAAAAAGGCCGTGGCTGAAGGTGCCGACATACTGATTGCCCAGGGCATTGACGCCGGCGGGCATATCAGAGGACGGGTTGGCCTGATGGCATTGCTGCCCGCGGTGGCCGACATTGCAGGTGACAGACCCGTCATCGCCGCAGGTGCGATCAACGATGTCCGTGCTGCGCGGGCGGCGCGATGCCTCGGGGCGTCTGGAGTTTGGTGCGGTACCGCCTTTCTAGCATCGCTAGAATGCGATGCACACGATGCCTACAAAGAGAAACTCGTCAAGACCGACACGGATGGACCCAAGTTCAGAACCGGGTATTCTTACGGATGGAAGTTGGGCACGCCGCATCGGTCCCTCGATGGAAGGGGCGGTTGGAACTTGCTGCGTTTCATGGGCGGCGGCATTCGCAAGGTGGACAATCCGAAAATGGCAGAAAAGCTGAGTCTCTATGCCGGTCAAGGTGTCGGACAGATTCAGTCGATTAGGCCTGCGGCTGAAATCGTCGATGAGTTGTCCCGTGCATTTGATGTTAGGCCAGCCCTTCGTGCGGTATCCTCCGCACCAGAGAAGAATGAAGGGCATGGGTATTCGGACGCGGCTCTTCACTGCATTCGCCAGGAATGCCAGGCCGGGATTGACGCAAAAGCGCTAATTGAAAAGCATGGAGAGGATATGGTCGCGAAGGCAAGGGAACTTTGTCACAATGGCGCCATGCCGATACTCGATGAATCCATTTTGTCTGATGTGTCGAAAGAGTTGTCAGTCCTGACCTGCACGCTGCTGGATTTGCCGCCGCTAGACTGCAAATCAAGCTGACGCCAGCCAGTATTTTCCTGTGAACTTCGTGGTGCGCCGTATGGCCTCGTGCTGCGCCGTCGTTGACCTTTCAGCGGCAAGATACCTAGGAATAGGTACTTGCGGTTTTCTTGCTCGAGCAACGCTTGGAAAATGGGGGGGCGGCAGGTTGAGGCCACCTGCCAAACGGAGCCTGCAGAATCTAAGAGACTTGCAAAAAAAACGTTTGCGACGTGTCTTGGGGGGAGGGCCGATGTTGAGCGAGGCTGCGGACGTCGAGCGGTGTCGGCAGTGGGGCGACAACAAAAAACTCGGAATCCTGCTGGCAGCCGGTGCTGCCGGTGTGACACGGGCACGGGCTGCCCAGCACTACGAGGTGGCACGACCCTATACTTTTGGGCGCCGGCGAGACCTGAACAAGAAGGGCATCTGTCGCCCGGTCAGGGGACTCATTTTCTGCCGGTGAACGTCGATGGCATTCCGGCCCCGCCTGCTGCGGTTGAGCGGAGCAGAAATTCGTGCATCGCGCAGCATTGGTCACAATGGGCTCAGACTGCCAGTTCGTTGGATCGGGCACGAGCGGCCGATCCAGGGCTGAGCCGCTATTCGCGGCGACTGGCACGAATTCACCCCTGGCGGACCAACCAGACCTTCGCTGCAAAAGCAGCCTGGACAACCCAGCAGGTCAACATTTCGCAGGTAGCGCCCTTTGCAAACTCACCCGCCTGCCACCTGTCAGGTGCGCAAACTTACTTCACAAGGCTGCAGCGCGGCAGTTTTCACCGGGCCGGTCGCTCGAAGTTGTTTAGCTTGGAGGGAATGCGAACCGCAATTTTGCTGCGGCCGCTTCAATGACCGGGATCCGCAGTGCTGGACATAGCCTGCACTAGGCCGGTTTGACCTCCCCGATCTTGTCCCAAAGCTCACTGGCCACCACCCCGGCTGGCCGGTCTCTGCGCCTCATCTTGAAAATCATTGTCCGGCGCACGGCGAACCTTTCCAAGTTTAACGCAAGCAAAGCCCCGGACCGCCGCTCCTCTTCCGTCATATGGTCAGGCAGGCCGCCCCAGCCGAGACCGGCGAGGATCACCTTTTTCTTGGCCGCTAGATCGGAAACTGTCCACTTCAGCCCGCCTGGAAGCAAATCGCGGCTTTGGTCATGCCCAGCACCGCCGGTGCCCGCTGCGACCACTTGCACATGGCTTTGCAATTCGGCTGCCGAAATCGCGCCGGAGCCGGCCGGCAGGTTCAGATCGGGGCTGGCCACCGGCCGTATGGTCACCTCCGAAACCGGCTCGGCCTCCACTTCGTCAAGCGACACCCCGTCGAGCGACGCAAGCGCGATATCCGCCTTGCCCTCCATCAGCCGGGCGATCGGGCCGCCCATCATCTCCATCCGCAGCCGAAGGTGGGTTGCCGGGTGGCGCCGCCCGGTGCCGGCAAGCGCGGGCAGCAATGTGTCCAGATCCAGTGTCGCACTGACGGCAATGTTCAGCTCCGGCTCTTCACGGGCGCGCAGCCGGGCGGCGGTGGTTCCGAGCCCCTGCATCTGGCGCAGCACCCGTGATGCCTCGCGGTAGAATATTTCGCCGGCCGGGGTGAGCGCGGGCCGGTAGGCCGCGCGGCTGAACAGCTCCAGCTCCAGTTCCTCTTCCAGCTGGCGGATGGTGTGGCTGATAGCGGATTGTGACTTGTGCAGCCGATCAGCCGCGCCGCGGAAGGTGCCGGTCGCGACGATCGCCTCCAGGGCAAGGAGCTGCTCGTGTTTCATGGGTCCTCATCATGATCAATATTTCTCATCATAAGTGTGAAAACACAATATTATCAATCAATCATGTCGGGAGGTAGTCAGAGGGCATTGCTCAACACAGGAGACTGTCATGAAACTCTACTACAAACCCGGTGCCTGTCCGCTGGCTAGCCATATCGCCCTGCATGAAACCGGCCGCCCGTTTGAAATCGAAGCCGTGGATACCGCAGTAGGCCGGACCGATAGCGGCGCGGACTACCGCGCAATCAACCCCAAAGGCTATGTTCCGGCCCTGGGCCTGGACGATGGCAGCATTCTCACTGAAGGGGCGGCTATTTTGCAGTATATCGCAGACAGCCACCCGGAGGCAGGCCTGGCGCCGGCCGCCGGTACCTTGGCTCGCGCCCGGATGCAGGAACAGCTCAACTGGATCGGGACCGAACTGCACAAGGCCTTTGGCCCGCTGTTCCGCGAGGCTACATCCGAGGCAGGCAAAGACGACGCGCGCACCGCTGTGGCGGGCAAGTTCGATTTCATAGAGGCCCAGCTGGAGGATGGCCGCGAGTGGCTGGTTGCCGGCCGGTTCTCAGTCGCCGATGCCTATCTGTTCGTAGTCTCGAACTGGGCCAGTTTCACCGGCATAGATCTGGCCCGCTGGCCCCAGCTGGCCGCCTTTGTGGGCCGCATTGCCGCCCGTCCGTCGGCTCAGGCGGCAATGCGCGCCGAAGGGCTGATCCAATGACGCCCGCTGACCACAAAATGGTCAGCAACCTGATGGAGGCCTATTTCGAGGGCCTCCATCAGGCCGACAGCGCCATGCTCCGCAAGGTCTTTCATCCGCAGCTGGCCTATGTCTGCGCCACCGAAGGCGATGAACTGTATCTGAATCTGGAAACCTACATGCGCCGCGTGGACGGGCGTGAGCCGCCGGTCAAACGTGGTGACCCGCGCGAGGAGGAGATCCTGGAGATTGCTTTTGCCAGCGACCGGCTGGCCCGTGTCAGCGCCCGGATGACTATGATGGGGCGCGACTTCCACGATTTGCTCACCCTTGTCCGCTACGGCGCCGAATGGCGCATCATTGCAAAAGTGTTTTCCTATGTTCCGCGAAAGGACTGACCGATGCCCTATGTGAATATCAAAGTGACCCGCGAAGGCGGCCCCGACGGCACCGGCCCAAGCGCAGACCAAAAAGCGCAGCTGATCGCCGGGGTCACCGATCTGCTGCAGGACGTTCTCGGCAAAAACCCGGCGACAACCTTCGTGGTGATCAATGAGGTCCCGCTGGAGGATTGGGGCGTTAGCGGCCTGCCGGTGCAGGAGTACCGGAAGCAGGCGCAAAGAGGACGCGGCTGACAGAGGCGCTGGGGATCATCTGCCCGGTGATCCAGGCTCCGATAGCCTTTACGGCAGGCGGCGCGCGGCGGGCTGGGCCTGATCGGCGGGCTTACTGGGATGCCGCGTGGATCGGCCAGCAGTTCGACATCGCCGCGGGCGCCCGTGCGGGCTGCGGGCTGATCACCTGGAAGCTGGCGGAACAGCCGCAACTGCTTGATCAAGTGTGGGCGCGCATTCCAGCGGCACTGTTCCTGTCCTTAGGCCACCCGGCGCCTTTTGCGCCTGCGATCCGGGACGCCGGTGTGCCGCTGATCTGCCAGGTCCAGACCCTGCCAGATGCGCGTCAGGCGCTGGAGTGCGGACGCCGGCGGACTTGGCAAGGCGCGCGGCACCTTTGCACTGGTTCCCGAAATCGCTGATGAGATCGCGCGCCGGAACAGCAAGGCGCTGCTCTGTGCTGCAGTCGGTATCACGCATGGGCGCGGTCTGGCTGCGGCCTTGATGCTGGGAGCGGATGGCGCGGTGATCGGCACACGGTTCTGGGCCTCGCGCGAGTCGCTGGTGCATCCGCGCATTCTGGATCGCGCGCTGGCGGCGACGGGGACGACACAATCCGCAAGGGGGTGGTGGACGTGGTCCGCGGCCTCAAAAGGCCCGGCCGCTACAACGACTGTGTTCTGCGCAACACGTTTGTCCAGAAATGGCAAGGCTGCGAGGGCGCCTTGTGGCAGGATGCGGGTCTGAAGCGGCTAAATGGGCGGCGGCTCAGGATGCCGGGGATCCGGATGTTGCAACCGCCTTTGCCGGCGAAGGCATCGGGCTGATTTGCCCGGCGCCGCCTGCCAGCGATATCCTGGCGACCCTCACGGCGGATGTGCAGCGGTGTCTGGCAAGGGCAGCTTCATAGCTTGCGGTGATCCGGAAAGCGCCGGAAACACTTATACTGGAACAGGCGGGGGCATGGTTGCCGCCGCCTGCTCAGTTCGGGTGGGGATTTGCCGCTGTGGTCCAGAACGAACTTGCCAGTATGCCTGGGCGTTTTCAGCCATCGGTGCGTCTCTGCGATCCGATCCCGCGGCAGGAGGTCTTCGATCTCCGGGGTCAGGACGCCCTGGGCCAGTTAACATGCCAATGGAACCAGAACCTCCTGGCTGGCCCGGTTCTGAACCGTCACCGGCGTGATACCGCGCGATGCCGTGAAAAACCCGCCCGGCTTCCACCATTGCAGAACTATAGTTACATAGGCGCCGACATCCTTCACCGCAGCAAAAGCCTGCTTCGCATGCGCGCGGCCGCGCACGCCGAGACGGTGGCACCGGTCGCATCGTCGCCCATCAGCGCGGCGCCGCACTTGGATCTCGGCGGCGGCATGCCTGCTGTAGGCTAGAACTAAAATGCCCCGCGGATCCTCCCACTTCATGCGCAGCGGGTAGGAGATCCGATGCGCCAGCACCCGCGTCTTGCCCGGCCCCGGCCCGGCCAGGACCTGCACGTTCGTTCGCTCCCGATCATTGGTCACGATGTCCTGTTGGACCTTGTTGCCAAGCTTCTCGAGGATTGTATCCTTGGACTTTCTGGTGGTCAGGTGCATGGACGCCTGATTGGGCGAACCAAAGACGGCATGAACACGAAGCTGCATGAGATCTGCGACAGCCGCGGATGCCTTTTCAACCTGTTCGTGACGGCATGGCAAGTCGGCGACGACATCGGGGGGCGGGTGTTGTTGAGCAGCCTGCCGGATGCCGGCTGGCTGCCCGGAGGCCGTGGTTCTGATGCCGGCTGGTTCCGGGACGCGTTGAAAGACAAAGGGGTACGCGCCTGTATCCCTGACCGGAAACAGCGGAGAAAACCGGTGAAGTACGGCAAGTGCCGCTACAAACGCCGCAATCGGATCATGTTCGGCAGGCTGAAGGATTGGCGGCGCATGGCGACCCGATACGACAGATGCCCGAAGGTCTTTTTCTCAGCAATCGCGCTGGCCGCCCTCGTCACTTACTGGATGTGAGGTGCTGTAACGGGGCTTGCGTTGCACACCGCCCGTTACCGCTTGCATGCTGACAGGTCAGCTGCCGACGCGCCCCGTATCGGATCGACTTGGAGGGCTATGGGATGAGAATGTTTGTCGGACTGGACATGTCATTGGCCAAGACCGCGATCTGCGTGATCACCGAGCACGGCAGCCCAGCTCGCAGAGCGCCGTGGGCGCAAGCGCGCGATGGTTGACTTGGCTCGCCGTATTGCGGTGATACTCCATCGAATCTGGGCCGAAGGCGCAGTTTTCCAGCCGGATACCGCGCCGAACATGGGCCGACCGAATGCTGCACCACCCGCTGCCTGCCTGATCGCAGGCTTTCGAGGTCCCGCAGGGGCGTGGTTCCGGTGATGCCCCTCCCATGGTTAGCCTTGTTAACCACTGCCGGGCAGCGGAGGTCAGGACTGTCGCTGGCTTCCGTCAAGCACGCCAATGAGGTGGGCGCATCGGAATTGCAACGAACCAGCATCATGTTGGCAGCCAGCGCGCTGACCATGGACCGAAGCATGTACCCGAAGGACCTCAGCCGAAAGCCGCGGCAGAAAGCAGGACGGGCTACAATAGAACCGGTGAAACCGCTTTGGCGGATCAATTTGCCTGCTTAGAACCGCTTGACTGGTAGGTCCCCGTTACCGAAATCCTGACGCTAAAAGTCCTGTAGTTTCGTCACCTCGTTTTCCAACCAATCCCGGAACAGCCTGATCGACGAATTAGATTCTGCGCGCTCCTGCTTGAAGATGAATTTGTAGGAAGTTTCCGGGCGAAGATAATTCTCCGACAGGATGACGATCCGGCCGCGGGTGACATCCTCCCGGACCAGCGAACGATCGGCCACACCGATCCCCTGGTCTGAGCGTATGGCTTCCAGAATGGTGTGCTGGTCATCGAAGATGAGGTTCTGCGTGGCCGTGCGGCCGTTGCCGCCATAGAGTTTCAGCCAGTCGTCCCAGTCGCTCATGTCGCGGTAATGAAGCCGGGCGATGCCTGTGTCAGCGATGATCTCGTCATAGGCCTTGCCTTCCGCGGTCAGGGACGGGTTGCAAATCGGAACAAGCTTTTCCTTCAGGATTTCGACCGATACGGAGTTTGCGGGCGGCTGCACGCAATACTTGATCAACACGTCCTCGGACCCCAGCGATGCTGAATCCGGCTCAAGGTTGCTTAGATGCAGCTGCAGGCCGGGATTGGCGCTGAGAAATTCGGAGATCCGTGGCGCGATGACCTTCATTGCAAAAAACGGACCCGACCGGACCCGTAGAAGCTGCGTTTCCCGTCGTTGGCTGATCAATGACAGGGTTTCGCCAATCTCGTCAAAGCCTCGGCCGCAGACCTCTTTCAGCAACTCGCCCTCCGGTTCCAGTAAAACACCGTGGCGCGTTCGTTTGAACAGGCGGGTGCCGAAACGCTCCTCCAGCTGTTTGATCTGATGGCTGACCGCCCCTTGGCTGACCGCCAGTTCCTCGGCGGCAAGTGTGAAACTTTGATAATGTGCCACGGCTTCAAAGGCACGCAGGCCGCGCAGGTGGGTCAACAGGCGCCGAAGGCTTCGGGTTTGGCCATTAGTTTTTATCATAGTTAGAAATAGTTCTTTTGCTTTGATTTTTTCAACAGCCAACAAATATTTATGTGCTGAGTATGCGTCCTTTCGGCATCTCTAAAAAAACTAATTCCTATTCCTGGAGGGGATCAGGGACCGGCACAAAAAATTCAATCCAGGAGGAAAGACCATGCACACACCCATCAAACCCTTTACCGCCGCGGCAATGGGGCTGGCGCTGAGCGCCGGGCTGGCCCATGCCGAAAAAATTCATATCGGCACCGAAGGCGCCTATGCGCCGTTCAACTTCGTGTCGGAAAGCGGTCAGATTCAGGGGTTCGACATTGATATCGTCAATGCGATCTGCGCCGAAATGAAGGTTGAGTGCGAGTGGAGCACCCATGAATGGGGCGGCATCATCCCGGCGCTCAACGCGAACAAGTTCGATGTCATGGCCGCCTCTATGGCGATCACCGAAGCCCGCATGGAGAAGGTCAACTTCTCGGACCCCTATTACTTCAACACCATGCGTTTTGCCGCGCTGAAGGATCTGGGCCTGAAAGAGGCAACCCCGGCGTCGCTGAAAGGCATGGTGATCGGCACCCAGTCGGGGTCGGTTGCCGGCCAGGTGCTGCAGGAGTATTTTCCCGACAGCGAGGTCAAGCTCTACCCGAAACTGGGCGAAGCTTTCCTGGACATGGAAAGCGGGCGGCTGGATCTGGTTCTGGAATCGAAGTTTACCATTGGCGACTGGATGGCGGACGGCGTCGACTGCTGTGACTTTGTCGGTCAGGAATTCCTGCTGGACGGCACAATCGGTGCTGGTCTGGCCTTCCGCAAGGAAGACATCGATCTGCAGGCACGGGTAAACACCGCACTGGCCACGATCATTGAGAACGGCACCTATGACAAGGTCCGCGCGCAGTACTTTGCCTTCGACATCATGGGCCAGCCCCAATTCGTAAGCCAGCTTTACGGTCAGTAAGCTCGGCACCTGGCCGGGCATGCGCAATCTCAGCGGGCTGATCTTCGCATGAACAGCCCGCCTTTTTGGTTTCTTTTCCGACGCGAGGTTTGAGGTGGATGTGTTTTCTCTACTTGCCTACGGCGATGCAGGATGGGGTGATGAGCTTCTGCATGGGCTGATCGTTACGCTGGTTCTGGCGATTGCGACCTTTCCCGTGGCGATCCTGCTGTCCTTCATCATTCACTGGGCCAAGGTTTCCCCATTCCGGGCCATCCGCATCCTCGGACGCATTTATTCGACGGTTTTCAAGAGCCTGCCCGAGATCCTGACGCTGCTGATCATATATTTTCAGTCGCAGATCCTGATCTCCGTGGCAGCGAACTGGATCGTGCCGGGCAGTTCCTTTTCCATCAGCCCGTTTGCGGCAGGGCTTATCGCTCTCAGTCTGGTGATTAGTGCGTACGGCAGCGAAGTTGTGCGCGCGGCTTTGAACGCGGTGGGCCGGGGACAATTGGAGGCAGCACAATCCTTGGGATTGTCACCATTCAACGCCTTCTTCAAAGTAATCCTGCCGCAGCTCTGGCGACATGCCATTCCCGGATTCGGAAACCTTTGGGTAATCCTGCTAAAAGACACTTCTCTGGTGTCGGTCATCGCACTTAGCGACATCACCCATGTTGCCAATCTGGCCATTAACACAACCCGCGAACCGTTTTTTTTCTACCTCTTAGTCGCCTCGGTCTACATCCTGCTCGTCACGCTCTCCTCGCGTGCCCAGAAACGGCTGGAACAACGGTCTTCCAAAGGATTTGTTAGAATGGAGACCGCCAATGCTTGATCTGTGGCTCGACTTCCGAGGCCTGTGGTGGAACGGTCTTGCGACCACTGCATCGCTGACGGGGCTGGCGATTTTCTTCGGCTTTTTCCTCGCTCTGCCCATTGGCGTTGCGCGCTCGAAGTCCAAGGGTATCGTCGGGGTTTTGGCACTTGGATACACCAATCTGTTCCGCGGCATGCCGCTGCTGGTGCTGCTGTTTCTGGTCTATTATGGTGTTGGTCAGTTCAGCCGGGAATTGCGTGCGGCAGGCCTGTGGTGGTTCTTCCGCGATGCCTGGTACTGCGGGCTGCTGGCGCTGGTACTGAACACCGCCGCCTATCAGGCTGAGATCATCCGCGGCAGTCTTGATACCATCTCCACCTCCATTCTGGAGGCCAATCAGGCGTTGAACCTGACGCGCTGGACCGCCTTCCGCCGGGTGCTGCTGCCGATCGCCTTTGCCAAAGCGCTCCCTGCGATCGGGAACGAGTTCATTCTCCTGCTGAAGGCGACCTCGCTGCTGGCGATCATCACCGTTTTCGATCTGATGGGGCAGGCCCGCTACATCTTCTCAGAAACCTTTGATTTAAAGGTATATTACGTCGCTGCCGTGCAGTATCTGCTGCTGGTTCTGGTAATCGAATGGGTCCTGCGCCGGATGGAAGTGCGCATCAAATGGATGGCCTGACATGCTGCAAAAAGGTGAAATAATGTCCTCTTCCGACATCGCTATCAAGTTTAGCAACCTGAACAAGCACTACGGCGCCTACCATGCGCTGAAGGACATCCAGCTGGATGTCGCACGCGGCGAAAAAATCGTGGTCTGTGGCCCCTCCGGGTCCGGAAAGTCGACCCTGATCCGTTGCGTCAACGGGTTGGAGCCGCATCAGTCAGGTCAGCTGACCGTGGACGGGATTGTCCTGGACAACAGCAAGAGTGCAGTCCGCAATATCCGCGACCACGTTGGCATGTGTTTCCAGCATTTCAACCTGTTCCCACATCTGAGCGCGCTGGACAATTGCACCCTGTCTCCGGTTTACACCCGCAAGACGCCCAAAGCCGAGGCCGAAGCCGCCGCCATGGAGTTTTTGGCCAAGGTGCGCATGGAGCAGCACGCGCATAAATACCCCTCGCAGCTCTCTGGCGGGCAGCAGCAGCGCGTCGCCATTGCCCGCAGCCTGTGCATGAAGCCCGATATCATGCTGTTTGACGAGCCGACCTCGGCGCTGGACCCGGAATCCATCTCCGAAGTACTGGAGGTCATGAGCGATCTGGCCGACGCCGGAATGACCATGATGTGCGTCACCCATGAAATGGGCTTTGCGCGCAAGGTAGCGGACCGGATCGTCTTCATGGACGCCGGAGAGATCGTTGAAGTTGCTGACCCTGAAAGCTTTTTCACCAATCCGCAGCACGCGCGGTCGTGCAAATTCCTCGACCAAGTAATTAACCACTAAGGCCAGAAACATGAAAACTCAGAGCGATATTCTTTCCTTCGGGGAAGAGGGTGTCTTTTCGCGCGCGACCGGTCCCGGTGGCACCCATGTGGAGATGCCCTATTCCGGCATCCGCACCTTCTATGACGATGATCACCCGATTGCCGTGCTCTACCGCGACTGGCTGCACGATAACGGCTGGCGTGGCGCGCCGGCCAAGATGCGCGAGGTGGTGGGCAATCGCCCAGCCTATTTTTCCATCCGCATCGACAGTCTGTATCCGGCCTATGCGCCGGGCACAGGCACGCCGGTGGTGGACGGGCTCAGCCCCAATGACATCATACAGTTCCTGCGCGGCAGCGTGGACATGAATTTTGTTGGCAAGGATATTGTTGAGGTTTCGCCGCCTTATGACCACGCCGATGCGACTGCGGTGCTCGGGGCGTCGCTGGCGTTGGAATATATCGGCGCGCGTGCAGAACAGCCAAAGGCGGCAGCATGACCTACCGCGTGGCTATCATAGAATTCATAAACGAAAGCAATACGTTCACCGTGATGCGTACCGGGATGCAGGATTTTCACGCTTCGCATTATTTCAAGGGAGAAGAGATCCCAGCAAATTTCCGCGGCACCGGATCGGAAGTGGGTGGCGCAATCGACGTGGCCGAGGGGCGCGGCTGGACGCCAGTCTATATCACCGCCGCCCATGCTGAACCCGGCGGGCCGGTAACTGAGGCTGCGCGGCAGGAAATCACCGCTGAATGCCTGCGCCGGCTGCGCGAAGGCGGGTGCTATGACGGGGTGTTTGTGGCACTGCACGGGGCTATGGTGACCGAAAGCGACGAGGACGGAGATTGCCAGTTTCTGCGCGCGGTCCGCTCCGTCACCGGCAACGATATCCCGCTGGCCGTCACCTTGGATCTGCACGCCAATGTCTCGGATGAGCTGGCGGAGCTGGCACAGATCGCGGTCTCCTTCCGTACCTACCCGCATGTGGATATGCGCGAGGTCGGGGTGGAAGCCTGCACGCTGCTGCATCGGGCGATGCAGGGCGTGATTGCGCCGTGCCTTTCAATTGCCCGCCCGCCGATGCTAGTGGGCTGCGATGACGGACGCACAACTGATGACGGCCCGATGTGCCGCCTGCTGGACTTTGCGGCGACAGAAATGGAAGCCCCTGGCATTTTGAATGTGGCCATCAACGCCGGCTTCACCGATGCAGATGTCTGGGCCTCCGGGCCCTCCGTTCTGGTGACCCATGATACATATGCGGCGGACGCCCCTGCGGCAGCGGCTGTTGCAGACCGGGTCTGCGCGCAGATATGGTCGCACAGGGACAAATGGGACCGGCCCGTTCCGCTAGAGGACGGCATTGCTCGGCTGACGCAAGCCGCTCCCGGCAACGGCCCGATTGTGGTCGCCGATTATTCCGACAATCCCGGATCAGGCGCATACAGCGACTGCACCGCGCTGATTGCCGCAATGCTGGATGCCGGGATTGAAAACGCAGCAGCCGGGGCGCTTTATGATCCCTCAGCTGCGGCCGAGCTCGCCGCTCATGGGGTTGGCGCTGATGTCATGCTTTCCATCGGCGGCAAAACCGACCCAACCGTGGGCGGAGGGCCCCTGCAGGTCACCGGCCGGGTCGTGACCGTCAGCGAAGGCCGTTTCACCTTTGAAGGGCCTATGTTCACCGGATTACCGGGCTCTACCGGGCTTTCGGTTTGCCTGCGGGTGCAGGGTATCGACATTATGATCGTTTCCGACCGGATGCAGATGCTGGACAAGAACGTGTTTCGTGCCGCCGGAATCGAACCAGCTGAAAAATCCGTTCTGGCGGTGAAATCCATGCAGCACTTCAAAGGGGCCTTTGCGCCCATTGCCTCGGAAATCATCGTCACCGATGCGGGCGGGCTCTGCACGCCTGACGTCAGGCGGCGCAGCTATGCCCGGCTGCGGCGGCCTGTTTTTCCACTGGATCAGATCAATGACTGAAATCTATGATATCGCCATCATCGGTGGCGGCATCACCGGCACCTCTGTTGCGTATTTCCTCGGAAATCAGCGCTCGGTTGTGCTGCTGGAACAGGAAGCCTCGCTTGGTTACCACGCGACGGGGCGCTCCGCTGCCGAGTTTACCCGCCGCTTCCATTCGGATGTTACTGGACGGCTGACGCAGGCCAGCGCCGCCTTCATGACGTCCCCGCCTGAAGGGTTTTCCCAGGTCGACCTGCTGCGCCGGCGCGGCAACTTGCTGATTGCGCAGGCCGAAAAGGCGGACTACCTGCGTCAGGTCTTTGAGAAGGAACAGGCGAACACTCCAGACGGGGCTGCACCGGTTGAATTTCTGTCTGTCGAGCTGGCACTGGAGAAAATGCCCTTCCTCGACCCGGACTGGGTCAAGGGTGCCTTCTACGATCCAGATTGCTGGGATGTGGAGGTTGAAAACTTGCTTCAGGGCTATTCGCGCTCCTCCAAGAAAGCAGGGACTGAATTCCGCCAGTCCGCCGCCTTGATCTCTGCCAGGCGCGAAGGAAGCAATTGGATCCTTGAGACTGCGGGCGGAGAGCTGCGCGCCCGGACCGTCGTCAATGCGGCTGGCGCATGGGCCGATCCGGTTGCGCAAATGTGCGGCGCATCTCCCTTAGGTATCATCCCGCACCGCCGCACTGCTATCAGCGTTAAGGTACCAGGTTATGACACCGCCGAAATGCCGGAAGTAAACGAGATCGACGAAGTCTTCTATTTCAAACCTGACGCTGGCCAGCTGATGGTCAGCCCGGCGGATGAAACCCCGGTCGCCCCCCATGATGCCTGGCCCGAGGAACTCGATATTGCCTATGCGGCGCATTACCTCAGCGAATGCACCACGCTGGAAGTGAACCATGTGGCTCACAGCTGGGCCGGCCTGCGCACCTTTGCGGCTGACCGCCTGCCGGTCATCGGGTTTTCCGGCCAGGCCGAGGGGCTGTTCTGGCTGGCTGGCGTTGGCGGCTACGGCATCCAGACCTCGCCCGCCGTCGGCCAGATCGCCGCTGCCCTTCTGACCGGCGCGGAATTGCCAATTGATGTCGTCAACGCGGGCGTGACCGCTGCGATCTTCTCTCCCTCCCGTTTCGAAAGCTGAGCCATAAAGATCCTTGAAGCCCAAGCCACCGCAGAGGCTCTACCGTTCACGGACCTGATCGATCAGATGGAAGCGCTGTTCGACAGCGGTCTGGCCGCGCCGCGCAGGCACCACCATTCGATGCCGATGCAGGACGTGTCAGACGCCAAACTGCTTCTGATGCCGGCCTAGACCAATGCTGTGGGTTGCGTGAAAATTGTGGCCGCCACACCGGAAACCGCCGCGCGCCCTCTGCGGACATTGGCGGATCGGTCCTAGTGTTTGACCGGGCAACCGGCGTTCATCAGGCGCTGCTCGACGGCTCGGTTCTGACAGCGCGGCGCACTGCCGCCGCTTCTGCATTGGGGGCCAAACACTTGGCAAGCAAGGAGGCCCGCAACCTCCTGATCCTCGGGGCCGGTAAGGTCGCGGCGCAACTGCCCAAAGCTTTCCGCACCGTAAGCCCGATCAAAACAGTGCGGGTGTGGAACGTGACCCCAGACTCGGCTGAACGTCTGCCCGAAGACCTGCGCCCCATCGGCTGGGGCGCAGCAGCGGTATCCGGTCTGGCCTCGGCCGTTGGCGAAGCTGACATCGTCAGTGCCGCCACTCTTGCCACCGAGCCACTGTTGCAGGGCGCTTGGTTGAAGGAAGGCCGGCACGTGAATCTGATCGTCGCCTTCACCCCGAATATGCGTGAAGCGGACGACACCGTCCTGGAGCGTTCCCGCCTGTTTGTTAACTCGATATTTGCAGCCATTTAAGCAGGAGAGTTGAAGATCCCCTTGGACGCAGGCAAAGATATCACAATCTGACATTCTGGGAGATTTTTAAACGCTGACGCAGGGCAAGGCTGGGCGCAACAGCGCTTGGGAAGTCACTTTGTTCAAATCAATGGGAAATGCCGTCATGGACCTTGCAGCTGCAATCACTTCTACGGAATGGAAAATGCGTGCTACGAGACGAATGTGTGCTTCATGATTTCCGAACTAATCCGCTCACGCCTGCAGAGAGTGTCCGCTGGCCGCCTCTGAGGCGCTGGCGCAGCAGGTCTCAGACTGGACCCGCCCGCCTGAAGTCCACTCGGCCGAGCCCCCCAGTGGTTCACCGCTAGAAGCGTACTCCGCTACGATTTCTTCTTCTCCCCAACATTGACCACGGACCTGCCCTTGGTGAAGTCGGCTGTTGCGACAATCTTCTCCTTGACCTTCTTAGGCTTCTTCGCTTCGCGGTTGCCACGTTTCTTATCACCTTTTGACATTTGATTTCCTTTCAAAGTCGGTTGGTTGCGTTTGTTTCCCAGACGTGATCCTGCTGCACCCGGCTTTGAATAGCGCGTTGGCCGGATGAGCTTGAACAGTTAAACCTCGCGCCTGCATCGAACCTGTCATTGCATCGCGGCGGCTTGTCCCGGGCCGCAGGTGTTATTGGCCAGGCTGCATCACGGCCGCCGAACCGAGTTTCCCCCTGCGATAATCTGGTTTATCATGTCGGCGACTGTCCGGTGCATGTCAGCGTTAGAGCCAAGACCGGCAGCGTTCTCGTGGCTCGCGGCGGCGTCGCGGAGGACGCCCACGACCTCATGTTCCGGCAACAGATGGTAGTCGTTCATGGCAAGCAGGAGCGTCTCGCAAATCGTTAGCGCCGCTATTCCGGCATATTCAGTTTGCTCGGGCATCTTGGGCTATCCTTCCTTTGCCTCGCTCATCAAACCGCAGGTGGAGGGTGATGAACTTGATCATCCTCGCAGAAATTGCGCTATGCTGGACTGATAGAAAGCAGTCCCTGCGCTGGTTTCCTTGAGAAAGCCGTGCCGCGCCAATTCGGGAAAGGCCATGAACGCCATCGAAAACACTCCGCTCGCTAGAAAGCTCATGGCATTCGTCGCTCTGTCGGCGGGAGAGCTTGCGGTTCTGGAGCGTTTGCATCAGCGCCGAAGAACCTTTGCGGCAGGACGTGACCTTGTGCATCAAGGTCAGCCGGAACAGGCGGCCTACATTCTGTCGGAGGGTTGGGTCTGTTCCTACAAAATCCAGCCGGACGGGGCGCGCCAGATTGTCGACTTTCAGATTCCGGGCGATTTTCTGGGCCTGCGCAGTGTTCTGCTTCACACCTCGGACCACAGCATCGAGCCGATCATGCAGGTTCAAGCGGCAGAAGTTTTAGCAGACGACCTGATAACGGCATTTGCTGACACCCCGCGGCTGGCGATGGCCATTCTTTGGGCCGCCTCCCGGGATGAAGCGATGGTGGTTGAGCATCTTGTGGGGCTCGGGCGGCGCGACGCGGATGAACGCATGGCGCATTTCCTGCTGGAACTTGGTGCAAGACTTGAGCTGGTCGGGATGGGCAACAAAGCGGAATATGACTGCCCTCTGACGCAATATCATCTCGCCGATGCGCTCGGGCTAAGCGCGGTCCATGTGAACCGCGTCCTGCGGCAGCTGCGTGAGGACGGGCTTGTCACTTTCCGCACGGGCAAAGTGGTCTTTGACAACTATGACCGTCTGGTCGCATTGGCCGAGTTCGACCCAGCCTATCTGGATCAAGCCAGACCTTTCCTGAAATAAGGCGGGCCTCGCTGTATAGCGCGGCCCGTCCCGTAAGCCGGATGCCAGAAGTTACCCGAGTGCGTGCTGCGCCGCGCCGAGCTCCTTGTTCATATCGGTGTGGTTCTTTGCTGTCTGTGCCTTTTCAGCGGCTCGGTAATGCTTCAGGGCAGCATCCTTTTTGGGACCGGCAGGTGCCTTGTCGCAGGCGGCCTTGACTGCGGTCATTGTCAAGGCGGGTTTGTTGATTTCGGATGTCATTCGGTTGTCCTTTCTGGACGTTCCGAGAAGCAGAAGCGAGGACTGCAGGCAGACCTTCTAAGGGGGCGGCAGGCCCCCCACGCCTCTCGGGTACTCGGAAAAACACACCGGCATGTAACTGGCCGGCAGGGATCACCTAGCCTGCTTCCAGGCCACTCCGCACTGACGCAGGTTAGCGCGGAATTCCGCCGCAGGCTGGTTTCCGCACGCGCCTCAATCCGGGCCTGACGTCCGTTGTGACACATTGCCCCAAACGGGCGGGCGGCACAGCGCAAATATGGGAATTCCGGACGCCCTGCCTCACTCCACCGGGGTCTGCTGGTGCGACATGCGAACCCATTTTCCGTTGTCGTGCAGATAGGTGGATGCATATAGTGCCGTAAGGATTGGCGCCGCTGCTTTTTTGGCTGAGACCCGGTAGGCAAGAATGGAAAGACCGCCGCGCCGGCGTATGCGTCGGCCAGTCATTTCGACTGACCGTCAGGGCGTTCCCTGTTTCAGGCGGTTTTAGATTTGACTGCCCTGTAGAACGCCTTCCGGGTAAGGGAAGACCATGACGGCGTCCTTCGCGGTTGCAGCGCGCGCATTTACGGCCGAAAGCTTCAAGCGGCGGTAACGGCCACCATACTCAATAAATTTGCAGGCGCTAACATCGGTCAGCACAGGCTCTCTTCTGAAGGTTTAGAGTAATTCTAAATGCTAGGCCTTAACGGGACCTAGCTGCGGAGTGTCCAGCCGCGGGAAGCGCGGGCCAAGACAAGCAAGGAATGCAAGAAGGACCAAATGAACATACGCTCGTCCAGAACGGCAGTGGCGTTCTTCAATGCATTCACCCTGCCGGGTTATCCAGACAGTCTTCCTGCCGGAAAGTACCAGGTTGTCGCCGAAGAAGAGCTGATCCAAGGACTTAGCTTCGAGGCATACCGAAGGACGGCAACCTATCTGGAGATCCGCAACAGGGGCGGACAAGCGGGCCGGACCGAGCTGCGCCCGGTTTCCGAAAGCGCCTTGGAACAGGCACTCAGGCGCGACCGGGATTTGAGGCGGAACAGCAATGATAGCGAAGCGGAGCCTTCTCCGCAGGAGGACTTGAGATGAAAACACCCAAATGGTTAAAACCCGGCATTTACGGTGCGTTGGCCGGTGCGGTTATGATAGCTGTCGCAGGGTTTTCGTGGGGCGGCTGGGTGACCGGCAGCAACGCGACCAGAATAGCCAGCACCATGTCCCATGACAAAGTGATTGAAGCGCTGGTACCGGTCTGTCTCGACATTGCCAGAACCGATACCAACCGCGCTGCAAAACTGACGGAAATCCGAGAGGCATCCGCCTACAAGCGAAGAGATATTGTCATGGCTGCCGGCTGGGCAACTGTCCCGGGCTCCCAGGCACCTGACCGCGATCTTGCGCAGGCGTGCATGGGCAAGCTGGAACTGGATGCATCGTAACCCATTGAATAAATGTCCACCTGACGCATGTTCCGCGTCTGCAGCGGGAAACGCGCCGCTTCGCTCGTGTGCCTGCATGCTAGTACTGCTTTTTGCTGCATTGATGGCCGTTACCTCTCGCACCTCCGCGCGGCCGGCCTTTCACGTCACTCCGACAAATGCTCATGCCAAAGGTTTCGAAGGAAGCTGGGAATGCGACCCTTTCTACCGGCTCGAGGGCGGCAAATGCGTTGCTGTTCCGGTGCCCTGCAACCGGTATCCGGTGAACTGGACCTACAGTGCAGGATGGGCGCCCGGTACAAAGGAAACAGTGGCAAAAGCCTCCGTCCGGAGGCTCTGGAGTTAAGCGGGCAACTTTTGGACAGAAACATCCGCAAGCAAATTTCGTGCCTCATCACTGGCCTGAATTTTCTGCGGACAACCAAGGAGAAAATCATGTCTTTCAAAGAATTTCTGGCGAAATTGGCAGCTTTGCTGAATTTGAAACCTGCTGCGAAACAGAAGATGAAATCCAGAAGCGAAGAGCCTGCCAGCAAATCGCCAGAGCCCAGGACGGCCCCCCGAAAAAGCACAAAAGCCCGCCCGGAAGCGTGATCCTTCCATGCAAACGGCAGGAATGAAGTTACGCCGGCGAAGGAGAAAGGCGCTCATGGAGAACTTGACAAGCAAGACCATCGCAGAGTTCTCACGGCCCTTCCACGTGCCGGGTTTCGATGAGACCCTCCCGGCAGGAGAGTATGACATCGAAACCGAGCTCACTGCGCCGCCTGGCCATCTTGACCCTCAGGCTTGGAAAGCATCGGTCCTCGTACATTTGCACCCGCGCACCTCCCACCCCGGGCTGAAACGGAGCCTGACCGTTTCCCTCGCCGAGCTCGAAACTGCGCGCGCCAAGGACAAACTTTCCGGAAAAGAACTCTCACAGTTTTTTCTTGAAGAAATGCTGGATGACCCGATGGTTCGCCTTGTGATGAAGGCCGACGGCGTGTCCGAAACACAGATCCGCCAGCTATATTCCGGTTGGCATATGGCAGAGCCGGAAAGCGGATTGCCGGCCCGGGATGCCAGGGAGATTCCACAAGACGGTCTTTGGGAAAAGTACTCAATCCAAGCCGCTGAAAACGAAGGCATGCCAACCCGGGTGGCTCCCCCCTCTCCAAAGCGCGGCGGTACGGCAACAGAGCCGCCCAGAGCGAGGCAACCCGGCCATGAACGATGATACTGTTGAGACCCCGGTGAGGATTCAGGCGCCCGGGAAGGGAAAGTGCGACACCGGGTATCCGCCCTCGAAACCGTGCTCGTCAAGAAGCCGTTCGGAGATCCGCTTGGCTGTATGCCGCTGCTTGAGCATGCACTCCCGATCATCGGACAGCCATTTATTGATGATCCCGGTGAACCCGTCCAGCTTTGGCCGCCGGATCGGTGCAGTCCGCCGATAGCCAGGCGGAACTGAAAACGCCAAAATCTCCCGAACGCTGTCACGAGATATCCCGCAATGCCGGGCCGCTTCATGCTGGCTCATGCTCTCGGCGCAAGCCAGACGAACCTTGCGATTCAAATCCACGGTGAAGATCCTCCCCCCTTCCGTTAAAGAAAGGGCAAAGATGGACGACTTTTACGCCGCCTGCAGCAGGTTCATCCGACCGCTACCGTGGTCGACTTTCTCACCGCCGTTCTCATTCCGCAGCATGTGGCCAAAGTACCTCATTACAGGGCGGCCTGAAGATCAGGCACGAAAGCCAAAAGATGTCGCTCTCCAGCTTCGTCGGGATCAGTCTTTTTGCGTGAAATCCCTTGACTGGGACCGACCCGTTACCAAAGTCTGGGGCCTAAAGGCCACCCGGGGGCGGTGTCGCCGCTTGCATTGGGCGGCGACCGGGCGGTTGGAAGGCGTGTTTGCGGTCTTGAACCGGCGTAACGCCATAAAGCTTGCGGTAGTGCAGAGTCAGCGTCGAGGAACTGGCATAGCCGACCGCATGTGCAATGTCTGAGACCGGATCCCAGGAATAGAGCACCATTTGCCGGGCGGCCTTCAGGCGCTGGCGCCGGTAGTACTCGCCGGGGCTGAGGCCGGTCGCGGTGCGGAAACTGCGCTCTAGCTGGCGGGGCGAAATGCCGGCCATGCGGGCCACGTCGCGGATGCAGACCGGGGTTTCGAAGTGCTCCGTGAAGATCGCCATTGCCTCCTTTACCGCAGGCGGCATCTGGTCGACGGTGCGGTCGCTTTGCAGCACCGGGATCTTCTGGCGGGCACTGCCGTTGCGGATGACGGGGTGCTGGAACAGGCAGGCGATCTCGTTCATGGCGTCCGGCCCGAGAGCATTTCCGATCAGTTCCAGTGACAGGTCGAACATGGCGGTTGCACCTGAGACCGTATGAACATTGCCGTCCCGCACAATCAGCCGGTCAACGGCTGGGCAATCGGGAAAGGCGGCTTCAAAGGCGCTGCGGTAACACCAGTGAACGGCACAGCGCCGTCCGGACAAAAGCCCGCTGCGCGCCAACGGGAAGACACCGCCGGACACTGCGCCCAGAGTTGCACCGTGCCGCGATAGGTAGCGCAGCCGCGCATGCCCCGAGACAGGATCTTCGAATTCACCTTCCGGACCGGACAGCAGAAACAGGCAGTCCAGCCCTTTGATCCCGGCAAGGCTGGTTTCTGCTGGAAAAACAACCCCGGCTGAAGCCGCTGCGTCCGCGCCGGTTTCAGTCACCAAGGACCAGGAAAACACCTGATGCCCGGCGATTTCATTGGCGGCACGCAGTGGCTCCATTGCCGAAGTCAGACAGGCCATGGGAAAACCTGGAAACAGCAGGAAGCCTATGCGGGTGTACGGGGCGGGGCCAAAGTCGTTGGAATGGATAGTCATGATATCACTCCAGCCCCAGCGCATCTTTCTTGGTCTTTGCCCAGGTGGTGACCAGGTGGTCTACCATCAGCCCCATGAAAGCGACGGCAAGGCCAAGCACCAGCCCCTTGCCCACATCGGTGGAGGACAGCGCACGCTGCATTTCCTGGCCCAGGTCCTGGGTTCCGATGAAGGCGGCAATGATCACCATGAACAGCGAGAACATCACCGACTGGTTCACCCCAACCATGATGGTGGGAAGCGCCATTGGCAGGCGGACCTTCCACAGGGTCTGCATCCGGGTGGCACCGGACATGTCGGCGGCCTCGATCAGGGTTTCGGGCACCTGGCGCAACCCTTCGATGGTGTAGCGCACCAGCGGCACCGCGGCGAACAGGACAACGGCGCCGATCACTGCCACGTCATTCACCCCGAACAGCATGACCACCGGGATCAGGTAGATGAAGCTGGGGAAGGTTTGCAATGTGTCGCAGATCAGCAAGGCCAATGCGGCGCGTTTCTCGTGAAACGATCCCCAGATGCCCAGCGGAAAGCCCAGCACGGTGGCAATAGAGACCGCGACGACGACAGTATAGACTGTGATCATTGCGCGGTCCCACCAGCCGGACATGGCGATGAGGCCGAAGAAGGCTACGCAGACGAGGGCGGACCGCAACCCGCCGATGGCCCAGCCGACGGCTGCCAGCAACGCCAGCACTGCGGTATAAGGCATCCATAGGAAGGCATCGCGGATCGGGATCAGCACCCAGGTGATCAGGAACCAGCGCAGCCACTGGGTGACCGGGTCGATCAGCACGATGAACCAGTCTGCGACGGCATCAATCGGCTTGGAGATGGTAAAGGCTTCACGTCGCCCGATCTGGTCCATCAGGGGGATGAACTGGGCCAGCACAAGGCATGCCAGGGAAAGACAGACGCCGATCAGGAGGAATTTGTTGCGGACGGCAAAGGACGTGCCTTTCTCAAAGTGCTCAGGCTGCTTGGTCGCCCAGGCCTTGGTGCAGCGGTCCAGCATGACCGCTAGCAGCACGATAGTGATGCCGATCTCTACCGAGCGGCCGATCTTCAGCGCTTGCAGAAGTTGCAGCAGTTTCTGCCCCAGTCCGGGCATCCCGATGAAGCTGGCCAGAACGACCATTGCAAGGCATTGCATGATTACCTGGTTCACGCCCACCAGGATCTCGGTCCGGGCGGTGGGGATGCGGACGTGGCGCAGCAGCTGCCAGCGGGTGGAGCCGCACATGTGGCCGCTTTCAATTACCTCATGCGGAACTTTGCGCAGGCCCAGCAGGGACATGCGGATCATCGGTGGCACGGAAAAGATGATGGTGACGATTGCGCCGGCCTTGGGACCGACGCCGATGAAGACGACCACCGGAATCATATAGGCGAAATGCGGCAGGCTTTGCGCGATGTTGAGGACTGGGTTCAGAAACTTTTCGAAGGTTTTCGAGCGCCAGGCAAGCACGCCCATGACCAGCCCGAACAGAATCGAGAACGGGGCAGCGACGACGATAACCGACAGGGTTTCCATCGCCCATTTCCATTGCCCCATGACCGCGATCCAGACAAAGGTGCCGCCGGTAAGCAGCGACAGCCGCCAGCCTTGCAGCGCATAGCCGATGACAAAGCCGATGCTCGCAATCACGGTCCATGGAATGGGGCCCAGGCGGGGCCAGCGGTTCTTGCCGTAAAGCAGGTTGGCGGTCACATCGAGCAGCCATTCCACCCCGTCGGCAAAGGCACGGGTCAGATACAGCAGACCCAGGTCATCACGGAGAAAGGCAAAGATGGCATTGATCCAGTCAGCAAAGGGCAGGATCAGCCACTCTGGCGGCCGCACCAGCCCTGCGGGCAGGACGGAGTTTCCCACGGCCAGCAGGCAAGCTGCTGCAAAGATCGCCCAGCCGGTCTTGACGCGGGTCCAGCCGTGGGACTTTTCGGAAAGTATCAGGGCCTGGTCCGTCATGATGCCTCTCCCAAAAGAACGTCGAGCGCCTCCTGGCGGCTCATCGCTCCAATCAGGCTGCCTGCGTTGTTGGCAACGGGCAGAAAGTCGCGGCTGTCATTGACAAGCAGGCGGGCCAGTTCGGAGATGGTCTGTTTCTCGCCGATCGGCGCTCCGGTCAGGCTGTGGCCGTTCACCTCCCGTGCCAGAACGCCAGCATGCACGACGCGGGACTTCTCGATTTCTTCAGTGAATTTGGCAACATATTCGGTGGCGGGGTTCAGCACGATCTGATCGGGAGTGTCGCATTGCTCGACAACGCCGTCCTTCATGATAGCAATCCGGTCGGCGAGGCGCAGGGCCTCGTCAAAGTCGTGGGTGATAAAGACGATGGTTTTGCCCAGCATCTCCTGCAGCCGCAGAAATTCGTCCTGCATCTCGCGGCGGATCAGCGGGTCGAGCGCCGAAAACGGCTCGTCCAGGAACCAGATATCGGGCTCAATTGCCAGGCTGCGGGCAATGCCGACACGTTGCTGCTGGCCGCCAGAGAGTTCGCGTGGAAAGTAATCCTCTCGGCCCGACAGGCCGACCAGTTCAATCACTTCCAATGCACGGGCGCGGCGAGCATGGCGGTCTTGGCCGCGCATTTCCAGAGGAAAGGCCACATTGTCCAGCACGGTGCGGTGCGGCAAGAGGCCGAAGCTTTGGAAGACCATGCCCATCTTATTGCGGCGCAGTTCGATCAGTTCCCTTTCGGACATCTCACCAATGTTCTGACCTTCGACCCGGACCTCTCCGCCGGTGATATCAATGAGACGGGACAGGCAGCGCACAAAGGTCGACTTGCCGGAACCTGACAATCCCATGATCACCAGCATTTCCCCCTTGGCGATATCCAGGGAGACGTCACGCACAGCAGCGATGTAGCCAGCCTGGCGGATCTCATCAAAACCCGGGTTACCGGTAAGAGACTTCAGATATTGTTCCGGTTGGGCGCCAAACAGCTTCCAGACCTTTTTGCAGGAAATGACAGGGGAGGCGGCGGTCATGGCTTATCTTTCATTGGCTGGGAAACCGGGGCGGCGAGTCGCCCCGGAACAAGGGTCTGAATGTGGATTTAGGAACCAGTCCAGGGCTTCCAGAGGCCCTCATTCGCGGCCAGCCATTCCGCTGCGGCGTCCTCGGGCTCCATTTCATCGATGTCGACCAGCTTGGCCATTTCCGCAATTTGCGGATTGGTGAAGCTGATTTCAGTCAGCGTTTGATAGGCTGCCGGCCATTTTTCTTTCATGCCGTCCCAAGCGGCCTTCTTCAGATAGCCGTTTGCCGGGTTGCCGCAGTCATAGGTGGCATCCGGGTTCGGACCGACGGAAGGGTCCTTGTTACAGCCCTCGACCCACTTCGGGAACTCGACAAATTCGCCTGGCCAAACGGCCTCGGCAAAGTTCGGGGTCCAGTTGAAGATCACCACCGGTCTTTTGGTTTTCTCTGCCGCGGCCACTTCGGCCCAAAGCGCCGAAGCTGAGCCCGCGTTCACCACGGTGAAGTTCATGTCCAGCGCCTCCACGCGCTCGGCGTCATGTTTGAGCCAGTCGACGGGGCCGCCCAGGAACCGGCCCTTGTCGCCGGTTTCGGGCGTGGCAAAGGCGGCCGCGCAGTCGTTCAGTGCTTCCCAGGCTGGCAGGCCGGGGCAGGCTTCTTTGGTCCAGGCCGGATACCACCAGTCTTCGCGGGTGACGGCATTGTGATTGCCGGCGTCATGCAGGCCACCCTTGGACACCGCCTCATCGAAGGATTTGCCAAAGGCGCCTTCCCAGACTTCCAGTTCCAGGGTCACATCGCCAAGGCGGACTGATTCATAGACTGCCTGGCTGTCGGTCGACACGTATTCGACGCTGTTCCCCATCGATTCAAAGATTTGTCCGACAACGTGGCTCATCACGATCTGGCTTGACCAGTTGTGGATCGGGATGACGATGGGGTCCGGGGAATCTTCGGCCATCGCCATCGGGGCCGTCATCATTGCGGCCGCTGCACTGGCCAATAGGTATTGCCGGTATTTCATGTGTTTCTCCCTGTTGTCGCAGCTCTGGTCCTGACGGCCTGAGCTTTTTCGCGTTTTGAAAGCCGGGCTTTCGAGAAAGGAAGTTAAGCAGCAGTTGTGAACAGGTCAGCCCGGCGGGATGAACAGGCTGGTCAGTGATGTTAAAATTTGTTAACCAGCGGGAATAATCGCGGGGACGTTCAAATCATGGCGCATATTCTGATAATTGAGGATGAACCCGTCACCCGGGCCACTCTCGCCAGTTATTTGGATGCCCAAGGGTACAAAGTTTCACAGGCTGAGACTGCCGAAAACGCGGAAAGTATACTTGAAAAACAGGATGTTGACCTTTTGCTGGTTGATATCAACCTGCCCGGAAAAGATGGGCTGCAGATAACCCGGGAACAGCGTGCCAAGTCCGAGTTGGGGATCATCCTGGTGACCGGCCGGGACGATGAGATTGACCGGATCGTCGGACTTGAGCTTGGCGCGGATGATTATGTCTGCAAGCCCTTCAACCGGCGCGAATTGCTGGCGCGGCTGAAAAACCTGCTGCGGCGGACAGAAGATGTCCGGCGTTTGTCACGCCGGATCTACAGATTCGGGAAATTTCAGTTCGACGTTGCGGCGCGGCATCTGCAAACGGTGGAGGGCGGCTGCATTTCTCTGACCCGGGCCGAATTCGAAGTGTTGGACATGCTGGTCAGCCGAGCAGGGGAGGTTGCTTCGCGCGATGCGCTGATGAGCCGGGTCACGCACCGGCAGTACGGCGCCAACCCTCGGACCGTGGATGTGCTGATCCGGCGTCTGCGCAGCAAACTGGAGGAGGATCCCGCCAGTCCGCGGGTGATCACCACCGTGCATGGCGAGGGCTATGTTTTCACGGCGCCTTTAAACTGACAGTTTCACATTCGCGCAGCACTGCGGCCAGCGCGTGCAAGATGTGCGGGACCATGTCTGTCAGCCTTTCCAACTGCTCCTTGGCAGCGTTCCTTTCCCCTTTTTCGGCGTGTGTTTCCAGCGCAGCCAGCAGCGCAGCAAGATCCTGTTGGCCAAAAGTGCTGGCGGCCCCTTTGGCGCGGTGCGCATCCATTGCAAGGGCTCCGAAGTCTAGCGTTTTCAAAGCCTCAGTCATCCGGGCAAGGCCCAGCGGAAGCTCCTGTTCAAATATCCTTGCGATCTCCAAGGCTTGCTTTTCGCCAAGATCACGCATGTTTTCCTGCATCTGTTTTTGAAGACTGGCGCGGCGGTCCAGTTGTTCCAGGGCTGCCTGGCGGTCGGACAAGTAAATTGCGCCCTCGCGCCCCTGCATAACGCTGTCTAAAGCTTTGCCCAAACGTTCAGGAGAGACCGGTTTGGCGACAAAACCGTTCATACCAGCCTGCAAGTGTGTCTCGATCTGGTCCTTTTGCACATGCGCTGAAATGCCGATGACCGGCAATTCGGCAATCCGGCGGTCGGGCAGGGCGCGCAGGCGGCGGGTGGCTTCGGTGCCGCTGATGCCCGGAAGGTTCACATCCATCAGAACCAAATCAAACGCGGAACCGGGTAGCAGTTCCAGCGCGTCTTCGGCGCTGCCGGTGCAGTGGCAGCTGTGTCCCATACGCTCCAAGTACCCCTGTGCGACCATCTGGTTGATTTCATTGTCCTCGACCACCAGCACAGACAGGGGACGTTCGGCTTGCCTTGCCGGGACCGGCGGCTCTTCATACTCCAGATCGGCGGGATTGCCCGATTCCAGCTCCAGGGTCAGTGTGAAAACCGAACCCACAGCAGGGGTGCTTTCCAGCGACAGCCGGGCCCCGATGGTTTGGGCGAAGTGCCTACTGATAGCGAGCCCCAGCCCGGTGCCGCCGAACTTGCGGGCGGTATCTGTGTCCTCTTGTTCAAAGGCCTCAAAGATTCTGGACTTTGCTTCCGCCGATATGCCCTTGCCGGTGTCACTGACTTCAAAGGTCACCCGGTGGCGGCTGCTGGCAGTCTCGTTGATCCGGATCCGCAGAATGACCTCGCCGTCGTCAGTAAATTTCAGGGCGTTGGACAGCAGGTTGAACAGGATTTGCCGAAGCTTGGCGGCATCGCCCTGCACTGCCTCTGGCAGATTTCCGGGGGCATCAAGCCACAGGTGGACGCCTTTGCTGTCCGCGCCGGGCCGCAGCAGCACGACGATGTCGGTTACCAGTTCCCGCAGGGAAAAAGTGCTGATTTCCGGCTTCAGTGCACCGCTTTCGATTTTCGAGTAGTCCAGAATGTCATTCAAAATCTTCAGCAGATTCTGACCGGAGACCAACGCAGCCCGGAGCCGCTCCATCTGCTTGGCGGGCAGGCCATCGTCCGAAAGGCTGCGCAGCATGCCAAGCACGCCATTCATTGGCGTGCGGATTTCATGGCTCATCATGGCGAGAAATTCGGATTTAGCGCGATCGGCGCTTTCCGCCTTCCGGCGGGCCTTGTCATGGGCTTCGACTTCCTCCTGCAGCCGCTCGGTCTGTTCATTGACGAGGACCTGGAGATTGTTGCGGTGTTCGCGCAGTTCCTGTTCATTGCGGTCCCGGACACTTTCCAGTTCCAATTTGTCGATGGCTTGCTGCCGGAAAACTTCGACGGCCGCCTCCATACGGGCGATTTCGTCATACCCCCGGGGGTGCACAGGCTGGTCAAGCTGGCCGCGCATCAGGGCCGCCATTATCCCCGACAGCTGGTTAAGGCGCCGGGTGATGCTTCCGCGCACATAAAACCACAGGACTGCAAGTGACAGCACAAACCCTGCAATCGCAGCAAAGCCGTTGCGCAATTGGGCCCGCTGAACGTCGAGAGCGGCTGCGTTGCCTGATCGGATCACCCGTGCTTGGGCCTGATCCGCCACGGCTGCGGCCTCGTCGCCAAGCCGCAACGCGGTATCCTGCAGGCCCTGCTGCAGCGCGGTTATGCGGCCTTCGGTGGTCAGAATCCTGTGGCGCAGTACAAACAACCCAATGTCTTGTTCTGAGACGGTACGTAACTGCACGGCATAGCTTTCGGCCTGCTGGCGCCGTCCAGGGTCGCGGATCGCCTTGATCCGGCGGGAAACTATGAGCAACCGGTTGATCAGAGAGGCCTCAATCTCACCCAGTTCGGTTTCATCGCGTGCGTCTTCGATCCGGTTGATCAGCAGCCCGATTTCGGCGGTTTGCGACCGCAATTCGAACATCAGGCCCAGTTGGAACAGGTCAACCTCGATCAGCTTGTCCAGCGTATCGGTACGGGCTTTCTCCTCAATTGGGGAGGAACTGTGACCGTAAAGGCTTGATATCACTGCAGTGGTCCCCATCTCGGCATTTGCCACCAAAGTGTCGGCCATGCTGAGCAAGTTGTTTGCAGCGGCAAGATTCTGTCCGGCCAACTGGTTGAATTCGCTGTGCAGGGCAATGCGGGTCTCAACCAGGGCGTTCAGCAGCGGCAGCACGCGGGACGCCTCTGTCACGGTTTCACGCAACCGGGCGGACCCGATGCCGCCGGCTGTCTCCAGGGCTTCAAGTCTGCGGGTCAGTGCTTCGACTTGAGCCGACAGGAATTCCGCCCGCTTTTCCCGTTCGGACTGGGTGTCAACTGCCGCCAGCTCCGGAGCGATGGCGATGATACGGGTGCTTTCCTCGGCCATGCCGCGGACTTCGGCGATGGCCGGGATGGTTTGACTGATGACCTCTGCCTGGCGGCGTGCAAGCACTCGCAGTTCGACCAAGCCAAGGATGCCCGCAAGGGTGGGCAGCCCTGCAATGACGACGAAGGCGAGGCTTAATTTCCCGCCAAGACCAAGCTTTTTCAACATGCCTGAACTGTCGCGCGCATTTCTCTATTGTGCAATTTTGAATTTCCCTTTTGCGTTCTGCTGCATATCCTCGGTGCCTGGAAGGAAATTTAATGCGCGCAATCTGGTTTCTGATTTTCTCGGTGCTTTGCACCACGGCCGCCGCGGACAACTGGCGCCTGCAAAATCCACGAATCCCGTTCGACTACGAAAGCGGGTACGAGACCGACGTTTATCAGCCGTTGAAACGAGCCTCGCAGATATGGCGGTTGTGCATTGCATATCCCCATCTGAAGGACGCCTATTGGCTGAGCGTCAACTACGGAATGGTGGCTGAGGCGGCACGGCTGGGGGTTGCTTTCAAGCTGGTTGAGGCCGGCGGGTATCCGAACCTGCAGCGGCAGATCCGTCAGGCCGAAGACTGCGTGGAGGGAGGGGCTGATGCCCTGATCCTGGGGACGGTCTCCTTTGCGGGTCTTACCGGAACGGTGGAACGGATTTCGGCGAAAGTTCCGGTAATCGCAGCTGTGAATGATATCGCCGATGCAGGGATCACCGCCAAAGTCGGTGTGTCCTGGATAGAAATGGGCGCTGTAGCCGGGCGTATCATCGCTGCACGGCACCCCAAGGGCACGCGGCCAGTGAAAGTGGCCTGGTTTCCTGGCCCGGAGAATGCGGGCTGGGTGAACTTTGTCGAGCAAGGGTTTCGCGCGGCACTGGCGGAAAGTTCCGCGGTGGTCGCGGTGACGAAATACGGAGATACCGGACGGGAGATCCAGGTTCGCCTCGTTGAGGAGGCGCTGGATGAGGTGCAGGACCTTGACTACATCGCCGGGTCCGCGCCGGCTGCCGAGGCGGCAGTGTCGGTCCTCCGTGCCCGTGGTTTGCGGGAAAAGGTTCATATTGTATCTGACTATATGACCCACGGCGTCTACCGGGGGGTTCTGCGTGATCGCATCCTTGCAGCCCCGACGGATTTTCCTGTGCTGCAAGGAAGGCTGGCTGTTGAAATGGCGGTACGGGCAATTGAGGGAAAGCTGAAAGCCAAGCATACCGGGCCGGAAATCCAGGTATTTGATCAGAACGCGCAGCGCGGGGATATGCTTGAGCAGTCCCTGGCGCCGGCAAGTTTTGTACCGGTGTTTGATTTTCATCCGCAACGGTGACGATGCAGCGGCGGGGCCAGACTGGCAGCGGCAGCTTTGTTGACCGGCGGCGTGTGATCCTTCATCCTTGACCATATATTGCGGGATACCAACAGGCGGCCGGCAGACTTTCCGCGGCAGTCATGAAACATAAGGCCTGCCCCATGCAAAAGGCGCAGCGAAAGGGATATGTTTTGGACACCCACCGGCTGTGCGATCCGGCGCAGACGCTGGCAGCCGTTCGGCCGCATCTTGCCGGCATGGGCATCACACGGATTGCAAATTTGACCGGGCTGGACCGGGTCGGCCTGCCTGCCGTTATGGTGACGCGGCCGAATTCACGCTCTGTCGCAGTTGCGCTTGGAAAGGGGCTGACGTTGGAAGCGGCACAGGCCTCGGGTGTGATGGAAGCGATAGAGACCTGGCATGCGGAACGGATCACACTGCCCTTGCGGGCAGCCAGCTATCAGGACTTGCGGCAAGAGGCATTGGTCGCGGATGTTGGGCGGCTGCCACGTGTGACAGGCGGCAGCTTTGATCCTCACCATCCGATGCTGTGGATCGAAGGGGAGGATCTTGCGTCAGGCCAACCGCATTGGCTGCCTTATGAGATGGTGGACACTGACTATACCGCCCGGCCTTGCGGCGGACAGGGGGCGTTTCCGCGCACAACCAACGGTCTTGCCTCCGGCAACAGTTTGGCAGAAGCCACTTGCCACGCCATTTGCGAGCTGATCGAACGGGATGCAATCACGCTTTGGCATCATGCACCGACGGGCCCGCGGATCAATCCCGGGACCATCGAAGACCAGCGTTGCCGCGCGGCGCTGGCGCGGATTACCGCGGCAGGATTGGACGCCGGAGTTTGGAATATTGCCTCGGACACTGGCGTGGCGGCGTTCCATTGCATGATTTGCGAAGCGGGCAGCCGGCCCGGCCATATCGGCATTGGCAGCGGTTGCCATCCCGACCGGGCCATCGCGCTGCTGCGGGCGCTGACCGAGGCGGCACAGACGCGGCTGACCTACATATCAGGTGCGCGCGACGATCTGGACCCGGATGAGTTTACGCCCAAGGCGTCGGCAGAACGCGTGCAGTATGTCCAGGCGCTGTTTGATCGGAGCGAACCGACAGCCCGGATGCAAGATTGTCCTGCTTACGCGTCGCCGTCGTTTGAAGATGATCTGGCTTGGCTCCTGAGCCGGCTGGGGGATGCAGGGATTGAGCAAGTTCTGACAGTCGATTTGTCGCGTCCGGGTCTGGGCATCTCTGTGGTGCGCGCGGTGATACCGGGACTGGAAGCGCCGCATGACGATCCGGATTTCATACCGGGCCCGCGGGCCCTGAGCGCAGCGGGGGCGCAGGCTTGACGGCGGTTGTTTTTGCAGGCCCGACAATTAGCGCTGAGGAGGTCCGAACCCTGCTGAACGCCACTGTTCTGCCGCCAGCTGGTCAAGGCGACATTTACCGCGCCGCGCGTCAAGGGGCGACCGTCATCGGCTTGATCGACGGGTACTTTGAAGGCGTACCCTCGGTCTGGCACAAGGAAATCCTGTGGGCAATGGAGCAGGGGATCGCGGTATTCGGCAGCGCCAGCATGGGCGCGCTGCGGGCGGTTGAGCTGTCTGCCTTCGGGATGATTGGCACCGGAAACATCTATGAGGCGTATGCTGCTGGCGAAATTTGCGACGATGACGAAGTTGCTGTCCTGCACTGCCCGGCAGAAATGGGCTTTGCTCCGCTAAGCGAACCAATGGTCTCGATCCGGGCAACAGTGGCGCGCGCGGTAACTGATGCAGCGCTGGAAGCGGATCAGGCTGCCGAGCTGCTCAGAACGGCCAAGCTACTGTTCTACCACGACAGGACTTGGGAACAGATCCTTGCGGGGGTTGCGGACGCATCCTGGCTTGGCAGGTTCTCGGCCTGGCTGGAAACCGGGCGGGTGGATGCCAAGCGCGAAGACGCGCAGATGATGCTGAACCGCATGGCGGCCGTTCTGCAGAATGAAGCGATGGCCGCTTGCTTGCCGGCACTGAGGGTTGAACGCTCGCTTGCCTGGCAGGGACTGGTACGGCGTATCGAGGCAGAGGCGCACAGCCTGCCGGACGCGGATCTGCGGGTGCTGGATGAGTTGCGCCTCGAGCCGGAGCGATTTGGTGAATTCCGGACCCGCGCTGCATTGCGCTGTATGGCGCTGGAGGATGCCAAGCGAACGGATCTGGGTGCAGACCGGCAGGAGATTTTGGAGCAATTGAACCGCCACCGGGAAACACTCAAGCTTTTCCGCAGTCACGACCTAAAGCGGTGGCTGGCGGAAAACGGTCTGACTGCTGACCGGTATGAAGCTCTGCTTGGAGAAACAGTGCTGGCCGGCACTGCTGTGAACGCCCTGGACAGGGATTTGGACCTGCACTTGCTGGCGGAGCTACGGCAAGCAGACGCCTATGCGCGATTGAACTCCCGGGCGGTTTCCAAATCGCAGTGGTTGGCTGAGCGGGGCGGCGATCAGCCAGAACAGGACCGGGTGCACTTGACCGTCTGGTATTTTGAAACGCGCCTGCAGCGCGAAGTCCCGGATAACCTGGCCAAGTATGCTGCGGGCATCGGCCTTGGAACCCTTGATGATTTCTATGCGCTGATCCGGCGTGAATTCATGTATCATCAAAAGGGAAAAACACAGTCTGCACCGGAATGCAGCGATTAGGCAGGGCAAATACGGCGAAACCTCCGCAAGATTGGAGGGCACATGGATGACACCCTTGGGATGGCGGAGGAAGCGCCGGGAACGCGGTTTCTTTTATTTCCGCAATCGCCGTTCCGTACCGCGGATCCGGAACCGGAACTGATCGAGATTTCCGCGCCGCCGGGTTCAATCGGGCCGGGCCCGTCGGGGCCGCGGATGTATGCGGTCAATCCTTTGGGAAAAACAATTCCGTTTGGCGCCATCGTTCCTGGCCCGTCGGGGCCGGGTATGTATCTGCCGCCTTGGCTCGGAGGGATCCAAGAGCCTCCTGCGCCGGATGAAGATGGGCATTTTGTTCACGTTCAGCCTTCGGATCCCGGCTTTGAAGCGGTGCATTTGTTTGCCGCCGCCCATTTCACGCTGGATGTCTGGGAGGCGTATTTTGGGCACCCGATCCCCTGGCATTTTGAACGCGATTATGACCGGCTGGAGCTGTCGCTGCTGCCGAGCCTGGACAACGCGCATATCGGCTGGGGGTTTCTGGAAACCGGCGGCACCAGCGAACATGGCGGCGAATACCGCGCTTACAGCCTGAACTTTGATGTGGTCGCCCACGAGATCGGCCACGCCATCATCTACAGTGTAGCGGGAATGCCGGTCTCGGATGATGTGCCGGGTGAATACTTCGGGTTTCACGAATCTGCAGCCGATATGGTGGCGCTGATAGCCTCTCTGCACTTCGGGTCGGTTGTGGAGGAACTGCTAGAGAACACGAAGGGCAATCTCTACACGTTAAATCAGTTGAACCGCTTTGCCGAACTTGCCGGGAATGCGCAAATCCGGATGGCGGCAAATACCCGGACGCTTCAGGAGTTTGTGTCCGGCTGGAGCAGTGAACACGCGCTGTCCGAACCTCTGACGGGGGCGATGTTCGATATCCTCGTCGATATCTTTCACGAGCGTCTGCTGGTTCATGACCTGATCACACCAGAAATGGAGGACCTGTCCGACCGGTTGGAGGAAACACCCTATTACAGCGATGTCATGCAGGCCCTGTTTGATGCGCGCTATGCTCTTGATCCCGAAGGGTTCCGCATCTCTCTTTTGGAAGCTCGTGATTTTCTGGGCGCCTATCTGGCGGCAGCGTGGAGCATGCTGGATGCCGCAAACCTAACCTATGCGGCGGTGGAGAAAGCGCTGTTAATCGTTGACCAGGAAACAACCGGAGGCGCCTTCCGCACGATCATTGAAGGCAACTTCCGCATGCGGGGAATTGGCTTTGCCCAGGCTGGTCCGCGACTGGCCGGGGCGGATGAGGACAGCCACGCCCATTCAGTGAGAACAAGAATTCCCGGCGGCTGACTGGCTGATTGTCTACAAATTTTATTCATTTCGTGCTAATTTGCATTTCAGGGGGGACATTGAAGGCATCAGAACCTGCAGAATTTCCGGACCTGTCCTTTTTTGAACTGTCATCCTGAGTTGTTTCCATAGCCACAGGAGTGTGTACAGTGGCCGAGTCTTTGCTGAGTTTTTCTGAAGTGCTGTTATTTGGGCGTCTCCTGAACGATCTGCAAATTGTCAGGTCCGATATCAAGAAAACGGTCCGTGTTGCGACCGTTGAAAAGGTGAATCTGAATAATGTCGATACGGAATTGGATGGGGTTGAGCTTGCTGAAGGCGACCTGGTCCTGGTGCGGCGCAACAACGCAAATGAAAATGGCGTGTACAAAGTCACAGCCGGAGCCGGAAGCGCTTTCAAGTTGGCGGTCGAGAAGAAAATTTCGGCAGACGATCGCGTAGCCGTTCTGGATGGCATTGAACATGGGGATACGGTCTGGACGCAGACCAAGGATATTCCAAAGCAGAACTACAAGCAGGCAGGGCTTCGGGGGCGCGGGCGCAACAATCTTTTGGATGCCCAGCTCAGCTTGCATGCGAAGTTTGCCCGGATCTATGGCTTCGCCTATGAAGGAACCTATCACGAGTTGCCGGAACCGGCCTTGTTCCTGGTGCATGGCGAGGGTAAAAGTGCGACAGACAATATCCCCGCCAATCAGGGTGCACGGGCGCCTCAGAATCCTTCCATAACCGGTGTCGCCTCGGCAGAGTATCAGATCGCAAACGACATCCGGGTCTGGGATTATGACAAGGCGGATTACTCGATCAGGATGGACGTGATGACCGGCATGCTGGAACAGGTGCTTTTGGATGTTTATTTCGGTGGCGGCGGGCCTTCGGTTAGCGGTGCCAAGGTCAGCGGTGCCAAGGTCAGCGGAGCCAAAGTGAGCGGAGCCAAAGTGAGCGGAGCAAAAGCACGTGGATCCGGCGACTAGGCCTGAGGATGGCGCAGAGGTATGCTGTGAAGTTTCAGGGAAGGACTGACGTCTCTACCCGGGGCGGCGGTCGTTGTTAAAACCCGGCCTTTTTTAGGCCTTCGACAAAATGCAGCGTGTCTTCTTCCAGCCGGTCAGGCTGCACTTTGGTCCAGCGTTCCAGTGAAAAATTCGGATGTGCTTCGCGGTGCCGGGCGGCCATGTCCCGGGCCAGCTCCATCTTGCCCAGCTGCGCATAGCTGGCGGCCAGCATCCGCTGTCCTTCGGTCGGGTTGTTCATCTTGGTGAGCGTTTCGATGACCGCCTCATAGTGTTTCAGGTTGTAGTAGGCGCCGCCCAGATGCCAGAGATATTGATCGGGAAAATAGGGGTTCAGCCGCATCGCCTGCTGCAGGCTTGCGATGGCTGTTTCATTGTCGCCGGAATGTGCCAGCGCGTCAGCGTAATCCGACAGAAGGTCGGCATCGTTCGGATTAAGCGCAAGGGCGCGCCGGTAAGCGCCGATCGCTGCGTCATGCTCCTTCCGGTATAGGTGCACAAAACCCAGCTCGCCGAAACCGCGGGCATCGGTTGGATCCAGTTCCACTGCTTTCTGGGCATAAGACAGGGCTGTGTCCAGCGCGTGCTCGGCGTCCTTGGCCCAGGAATAGCGCCAATCTATGTTGAGGGTCCGTGAAATTGCAGCCGAAGCCCGGGCATAATCCTGGTCCCGGGCAAGGGCCCGTTCATACAGGGTCTGGGCTTCGCGGTTATCCTGCCGGGTGTAGCGGAAGATAAACTGTTGCCCGCGCAGCACAAAGCCATAGGCCGCAAGATCTGCCGGTGCTGCCTGTGCCATCCGTTTGCGTTCCTGGGCTTCGATTAAAACAGCGGTTGCCGCGACAATTGCGTCCGTCACCTCGTCTTGGATGGCAAATATATCGTCGATGTTCCGGTCGTAGCGTTCACCCCAGATCGTTCTTCCCGAATCCGCATCAATCAGTTCTATGGCGATGCGTACCCGTGCTCCGGCTCGGCGGACGCTGCCGCGCGCGACGTAGCGTACCCCTAATTCACGCGCGGCTTCTTGAGGCGGCATCGAGCGGGTCTTGAAGAAAAAGGCCGAGTTGCGGGCTATTACAAAGAGGTTTTTGAATTTGGACAGGTTCAGAATGATGTCTTCTGTCAGCCCGTCCGCAAACCAGCTGTCGGATTGATCGCCGCTCTGGCTGACAAATGGCAGCACGGCGACCGACGGGATGCCGGGGGGCGGACGGCCTGCTGGCTGAGCTTCCGGAGGGCGCAAGGTGGCGGCCATGGCTGCTCCGGCCACTTCGCTGCGGACACAATAGGACGGCACCGGTTCCGCGATATTCTTAAGCCGCTGCGGGCCAAGAAATTCAAAGCCGAAGCGCAACCGGTTGCGGATCTGTTCATAAACGGAACCGCTGACATAAACCCGGCCCGGTTCGGCGATTTCCTGCAGCCGGGCGGCAATATTGACATTGTCGCCGTGAATGCCGCGGTCATCGACCAGGATTTCGCCCATATGCACACCAGCCCGAAATCGTAGCTGCTGGTCCTCTGGCCGTGCACTGTTGCTCTGCGCTGCAATGCGGTGCAGTTCGACGCCGAATTTCACCGCGTCTGTCGCTGTCTCAAACAATGCCAGAATCCCGTCGCCGCGGACCGCAACAACCTTTCCGTTATGCGCATTACATGCTGCTTCCAGCTCTTCCAGCAGGGATTTCAGGGCGCTGTAAGTGTCGATTTCGTCATTGCCCATAAGCCTGGCATATCCGACGACGTCGGCAAACAGCACTGCTCCCAACTGGCGCCGGACTGTTGATGTTTTTTTATGGCCGCTCACAAGCTGTCCTCCTGCTGTGAGTGTCGGCAGGAATTGCCAGAGAAGCCGGCGCTGCCCATGTGCTTTGTCGCTCAGCCTGCCTGCGGATCTGCCGGACCCGGCGGCCAGGCCCAGCCTGTAATTTCCGCGCCGTGGAAGCTTGCTTGCGAACCGGCGTCAAGCGCCTGCGCCAGGACCCGGCGGCTGGTCTCCCATTCCTCCCTTAAGAGGCCCACTGTGATCATGTCGAAGTACCGGCCTTCTGCATACCAGGCTGCTCGCATCCTGCCTTCGGTTGCGAAGCCGGCGCGCGTGGTAAGTTCCTCGCTGCGGGTGTTGTCGGCACGGTAATAGGATGTAATGCGATTTAGCCCGATCTGACGGAATGCAAAGTCCAAAAGCAGCGCAAGCGCCCGGATGCCGATACCCTGCCGGCGTCTGGATTGCTCAATGAAAAGCGCAATTATGGCGTCACGGTTGACCATGGAGATGTTTTCCAGGCCGGCAATACCGCAAAGCGCATCGGTTTCAGTAACAATTGCAAACCAGCATTTGCTGGTATCCGGCACTGCATCCGCTGAAGGGCTCCAGGCCTGTTCGGTCGCCGGCAAGCTCAGGGGGGAACGGGCAGAACGGTCGAAACAGGCTAGATCGGTCACATTCTGAAACCAGCCGGCCAGAGTAGCCAGGTCTTCTGCTTCCAGCGGCCTGAGGCGAAAATCTGCGGACACCCGGTCCGGCATTTGCGGTCCCCTTTTTCCTTATCGGTATGTTGCTTCCCTTGGCTCCAGGGCGGCGGGAAGAACGTCGCTTTTGCCTTATACCACATTTGGCCGGGCTGGGGTTGCGGAAGCTGGCAGCGCTCAACCATCCTGCGCGCTTTCGCAGGGACCGCCATTGCTGCGAACGTTCGGCAAGGGTGACCGGGCCACCGGACGTCCTGCAAGGCAGGCACGAAATACAGGCGGCAAAGACAGGCAAGAAAAATACGGACCGAGCCCTCTTTTGGGGGTTGCGCCTTTGCTGTGCTGCGATTAAACCCCGCCGCAGTGGACCGATAGCTCAGCTGGATAGAGTACTTGACTACGAATCAAGGGGTCGGGGGTTCGAATCCTCCTCGGTCCGCCACTTTGGGAATAATGTAAGTCGAGCAAGCCTGGCAGTTTCGTCGGATTGCTGAGCCAAGCCCTCTCACGGCGCTGCGGGCATCTGCTCCCTCCTTTACGGTGTTAATTTCAACATCAACGCTCGCGCCCTCTGTCCCGCCAGTGTCGAATCATCCTTGATTTTCACTTCGGAAAACCTCGAAACTTACGGAAGACAAAGCAGAGCGGGCGCAGCCCGGACTGCAGCTGGGTAGTAATCTTACTTTCAGGTCCTGAGCGGTGAAACTGGGAGAGGCCCGCGCCGGGTGCGGGAGGCAACGGGTTTCTCCGTGGAGATTGGCACGCCTCCGCGTGAGAGCTGATATTCAGATCGCGGGCCGGATGGCAGGCCGACTAATCAAATGGGAAATTTCCAGGCGCGCTACAGCAGAACGAGGCGTGGCGGACTTCTGTACAAGAGATCGCCGCTACTTTGTTCCCATTCCGAATTTGGCAAGAAGTGCAGGGTAAGAACGGCCGGACATACCTGTCACAGAACCCTCGGGGTACATCCGTCCTGCGAAAGGGGAGTGCCGACCAGGCTAGGATTTTTCAATATGGATATTGAAATCGTTCGGATTTGGTTGGATATATTGAGAGTAATTTAAGTTGGATCTTCAGAAAAGGTCGGCGCCGCCTGAAGCATGCAGAGATTGCCTGCATACCATTGAAAGGGCGGCGGCTTCGGGCGGCGACATTTTCTGACCCATTGTCTTCGTGCCTTTTCAGGGCCGTTAAATTTATTCTTCCGGAGTTTTTCGTTGGATAACAAATTCGACCATCCGCCTATAATTTGTTCGACTTCTAGCCAGGCCGCTGACACCGCTGCGGAGATGCTGCCGGATGATGGCTTGCACATGATGGAATTGGCGCTTCTACGAGCGGGAGAGGGTTTGGCCCGATGGCAGGCGGTCTGTTTTGAACAGATCAGCACCGTGTCCTTGGCAAGTGCGGAGATCATTCTCCTGCAGTTGATCGGCAAAGGCGGCCGGTCCAAAACGATCAAGGAGCTTGCCCGGAACACCAACCGGACCGACATTCCCAACATCCAGTATTCCTTGCGCAAACTGGCCTCCGCCGGGCTGACCCGCAAACAAGGGGCCGGCCGCTCGGGGGTCACCTACCGCTTGACTGAGGAGGGCTGCAAGGTGGCAGGCAGGCTGCAGGATACCCGTGAACGTTTGCTGCTGCAGTCATTGGCGGGGCGTCCCGACCTGGCCAGGAGGTTGCACAGCGCTGCGGAAACACTGGAGCACTTGACCGAACTGCTCGGCGCCGCTGTTCGTCAGGCTGAAGCGCACGGCGGCCCCTGAGGACGCAGCAGATCCCATTGCGCGGCTCGGCAGAGGCAGGGTATGGTTCGGCTATGATCGAACTGAAGGACCTTCAGCTGCTGACTGCGCTGGCGCGGCACCAGCACTTTGCAAAGGCCGCTGCCGATTGCGGTATTTCGCAGCCCGCGTTCTCCATGCGGATCCGCAATCTGGAGGAACGGCTTGGTTTGTCGATCGTGCGCCGGGCCAACCGGTTCCAGGGGCTGACTGAAGAGGGCATGATGATCGTGCGCCGGGCGCGCTCGATCCTGGATGATGCCAAGGCGCTGGAGCAGGAGATTGCGGCTGCTCGCGGCGAGGTGACAGGCACATTGGTGCTTGGGGTGGTGCCGACCGCTACCGCTTGGGCCGCGCAGCTGGTGGATCAGGTGCATCAGGCCTATCCGCGGGTTCTGGCCCGCGTCGAGGTCACAACATCTCTGGCTATTCAGCAGCGGCTTTATGATGGTACAATTGATGCCGGGATAACCTATTCCGACAGCATGGGCCGGGATCTGATGACAGTTCAGCCGCTGTACGAGGAAAGCTATGTGTTGCTGGCGCCGGAGGAGATGGTGGCCGGCCGTGGCGATGCGATCAGCTGGGCCGAAGCCGCCGAGCTGCCGCTGAGCCTGCTGGACCAGCAGATGCAGAACCGGCGGATTCTGGACCGGATCTTCGATGACTTGGGGCTGAAACCTGAGATCGTATCCGAATCCAACGGCTTCATGGCGTCGATGGTGCTGGCGCGGGAAGGGTCGGTTGCAACGATTCTGCCGCGCGCGCTGATGCAGGCTTTGGGAGACCTCGGCGGAACCCGGGTGCTGTTGCTGATTAAGCCGGAACAAACCCGGCAGATTTGCATCGCCTCTCTGGACCGGACACCTGAACTCACAACTTTGCGCGCTTTGAAAGAGGTAGTTGCGACGTTTGTGAGTGATAGGATGCCGCAAATGGCGTGATAAGCAATGCTTATCGTGCAATCGGTATTCTAGATTTGACGATATTCATTCTTGATGGCATTTCGAGCTGGATTACGTGCTGACTGGAGGACCCCATGGCACCATTGGATGATAGCAAGGGCGTATGGAAGTCCGGCAAAGGCAAAGGGCGCAGAACGCCCAAAGGCCGCCAGGTTGACGACATTGCGCTGAGCGAGGTTCAGGAGCTGCTGGGTGACCGCCCGCGCAACCGCGACCTGCTGATCGAGTTTCTGCACCTGATTCAGGACAAATACGGCTGCCTCAGTGCCGCGCACATCCGGGCGCTGGCCGAAGAAATGCGTACGGGGCAGGCGGAAATCTATGAAGTTGCAACCTTCTATGCCCACTTCGATGTGGTGAAGGAAGGCGAGACCCCGCCGCCGGCGCTGACCATCCGGGTCTGCGATTCGCTCTCCTGCGAGCTGGCTGGGGCCGAACAATTGCAAAAGGCGCTGGAAGACGGTCTGGATGCCTCCCAGGTCCGCGTTCTGCGCGCGCCCTGCATGGGCCGCTGCGACACCGCTCCGGTGCTGGAGATCGGCCACAACCACATTGACCACGCCACCGTCGAAAAGGTGGAAGCGGCGATTGCAGCGGACGATACTCACGCGCATATCCCCGAGTATGAAACCTTCGCCGCGTATGAAGTGGAAGGTGGCTATGCTACGCTGAAAGACCTGCGTGCAAACGGCGACTGGGAAGCGGTTCAGGCGAAAGTCAAAGAAGCTGGCCTGCGCGGCCTTGGCGGCGCAGGCTTTCCGTCCGGCACCAAATGGGGCTTTGTCCGTGCCAACGAGGGCCCGCGTTACCTGGCCGTGAACGGTGACGAGGGCGAGCCTGGCACATTCAAGGATCGCTACTACCTGGAGCGCACGCCGCATATTTTCCTGGAAGGCATGCTGATCGCTGCCTGGGCGGTCGAGGCCGAGAAAGCCTTTATCTATATGCGTGACGAATATCCGGCGGTGCTGGAGATCCTCGCCACCGAAATCAAGGCGCTGGAAGACGCAGGCATTGTCGATGAAGGCTACATCGATCTGCGCCGCGGGGCAGGGGCCTATATCTGCGGTGAAGAAAGCGCGATGATCGAGTCGATCGAAGGCAAGCGCGGCGAGCCGCGCCACCGTCCGCCGTTTGTGGCGCAGGTGGGTGTCTTTGGCCGCCCGACTCTCGTCCATAACGTGGAAACCCTGTACTGGGTCTGCAAAATCAACCGCGAAGGGCCGGAATGCCTGAACTCGGTTGAAAAGAATGGCCGCAAGGGGCTGCGTAGCTACTCGGTGTCTGGGCGGGTGAAGAACCCGGGCGTGCATCTGCTGCCCGCCGGTTCCACTATTACTGACATCATCGAAGCCTGCGGCGGCATGATCGACGGTCATGCCTTCAAGGCATACCAGCCGGGCGGCCCGTCTTCGGGTCTGCTGCCTGCGTCGATGAACGACATTCCGCTCGACTTTGACACGCTGCAGCCGCATGGAACCTTTATCGGTTCTGCTGCTGTTGTGGTTCTGTCCGATCAGGACTCCGCCCGCGACGCCGCGCTGAACATGCTGCGCTTCTTCGAAGACGAAAGTTGCGGCCAGTGCACCCCATGCCGGGTGGGTTGCGAAAAAGCTGTGAAGCTGATGAGCGAAAAGAAGTGGGATCAGGGCCTGCTTGAGGAACTGAGCACGGCGATGGTCGATACGTCGATCTGCGGTTTGGGCCAGGCGGCGCCGAATCCGATCCGCCTGACCATCAAGCACTTCCCAGAGGAGGTATAAGCCATGAGCGACAAGATTACTTTCACACTTGATGGCGAAAAGGTCACGGCAGAGGCCGGTCTGACCATCTGGGAAGTGGCCAACGGACGCGGACTGAAGATCCCGCATCTGTGCCACAAACCGCAGCCGGGCTATCGCCCGGATGGCAACTGCCGCGCCTGCATGGTGGAGATCGAGGGCGAGCGCACGCTGGCCGCCTCCTGTATCCGCGAACCCGCCGACGGCATGGTTGTCACCACCAACAACGCGCGGGCTGAGAACGCCCGCAAGATGGTGATGGAACTGCTGGTTGCCGACCAGCCCAAGCGGGAAGAGGCGCACGACAAGTCCTCTCACATGTGGGACATGGCAGAGCTGAACGGTGTTACCGAAAGCCGCTTCCCCAAGCTGGAAGAGGGCCGTATTCCGCTGCTGGATGACAGCCACGTCGCCATGAAGGTGAACCTGGACGCCTGCATCTCCTGCGGTCTGTGCGTGCGCGCCTGCCGTGAGGTTCAGGTCAACGACGTGATCGGAATGGCGGGCCGCGGCCACGATGCCTTTCCGACCTTCGACATTGCCGACCCGATGGGGGCCTCAACCTGTGTGGCCTGCGGCGAATGTGTGCAGGCCTGCCCGACCGGCGCGCTGATGCCTGCAACCGTGATGGATGACAACCAAGTCGGTGACAGCAAGGATTTCGACTCCGAGACCGAAAGCGTCTGCCCGTTCTGCGGCGTGGGCTGCAAGGTGTCGCTGAAGGTGAAGGATGGCAAGGTCAAATATGTCGAAGGCATCAACGGCCCGGCAAACGAAGGCCGCCTGTGTGTCAAAGGCCGCTTCGGCTTTGACTATATCCACCACCCGCACCGCCTGACCAAGCCGCTGATCCGTCGCGAAGATGCGCCTGCTAAGGGCCTGAACGTCGATCCGGGCAACCTGTCGACGCACTTCCGCGAAGCGACTTGGGAAGAAGCGATGGATCTGGCCGGTAAACGCCTGATCGAGCTGCGGGATGAAGATCCGAAAGCGGTTGCAGGCTTTGGCTCGGCAAAATGTACCAACGAAGAGGCTTACCTCTTTCAGAAGTTCATTCGTCAGGGCTTTAAGCACAACAACGTCGACCATTGCACCCGTTTGTGCCACGCGTCCTCGGTTGCGGCGCTGATCGAAAACGTCGGGTCCGGTGCGGTTACCGCGACGTTCAACGAGATCGAAAACGCCGATGTGGCGATCATCATCGGCGCCAACCCGATTGAGAACCACCCGGTTGCGGCGACCTACTTCAAGCAGTTCACCAAACGCGGCGGCAAGCTGATCGTGATGGATCCGCGCGGGGTCGGAATGCGCCGCTATGCAGATGAAATGCTGCAGTTTCGCCCCGGTGCCGACGTATCGATGCTGAACGCGATCATGAATGTGATCGTCGAGGAGGAGCTGTACGACAGCCAGTACATCCACCGCTGGACCGAGAACTGGGAAGCCGAGAAAGAGCACCTGAAGCAGTTCACGCCCGAGAAAATGTCGGAAATCTGCGGTATTGAACCGGATCAGCTGCGCCGCGTGGCGCGCCTGTTTGCGGGTGCCGACGCCGGCCTGATCTTCTGGGGCATGGGCATTTCCCAGCACATCCACGGTACCGACAACTCGCGCTGTCTGATCAGCCTCGCGCTGATGACCGGCAATGTGGGCAAGCCGGGCGCCGGCCTGCACCCGCTGCGCGGCCAGAACAACGTGCAGGGCGCGTCTGACGCAGGCCTGATCCCGATGTTCCTGCCGGACTATCAGACCGTAACCTCGGATGATGTCCGCAAGAGCTTTACCGATGTCTGGGGCGGCGGCGACTTCTCGAACGAGAAGGGCCTGACCGTGACCGAGATCGTTGACCAGGCCTATGCCGGCAATATTAAGGGCATGTATATCCAGGGCGAGAATCCGGCGATGTCGGACCCGGATGCCGATCACGCGCGGGATGCCTTTGCCAAGCTGGAACTGCTGATCGTGCAGGATATCTTCCTGACCGAGACGGCAAACTTTGCCGATATCATCCTGCCGGCCTCGGCGCTTTATGAAAAGAACGGCACGGTCTCCAACACCAACCGCCAGGTGCAGCGTGTGCGTCCTGCCGTGGCGCCTCCGGGTGACGCGCGCGAGGACTGGAAGGTTACCGTCGAGCTGGCGCAGCGCATCGGCCTGCCCTGGGACTACAAGGATGTCAGCGAAGTCTTCGCCGAGATGAAGCTGAACATGAAGTCCCTCGACAACATCACCTGGGAGCGTCTGGAGACCGAGACCATCACCTATCCGTCGCTGCATGAGACCGACCCCGGTCAGGCGATTGTGTTTGGTGACGGCTTCCCGCGTCCCGAAGGACGTGCCCGCTTCACGCCGGCTTCGGTGATCCCGCCGGATGAGGCGCCGGATGCGGAATACCCGATGATCATGACCACCGGCCGCCAGTTGGAGCATTGGCACACTGGGTCGATGACCCGCCGCTCTTTGGTGCTGGACGCGGTGGAGCCGGAGGCGAACTGTTCGCTCAACCCGAAAACCCTGCGGACGATGGGTGTGGAGCCGGGCGAGATGGTGCGTCTCTCAACCCGCCGCGGCTCGATCGAGATCATGGCGCGCGCCGACCGGGCGATTGCCGAGGATATGGTGTTTGTACCGTTTGCCTATGTTGAGGCGGCGGCCAACATCCTGACAAACCCGGCGATCGACCCCTATGGGAAAATTCCCGAGTTCAAGTTCTCGGCGGTGCGGGTCGAGAAGGTGGAAAGCAAGATTGCCGCCGAATAAAACCTGTAGCGCATGAGTGAAATTATGGCGGGCGCGAAGCTGACGGTTTCGCGCCCGCTTTACGGTTTTGGGGGCCGGATTATCCATCAGGATATTGAGATTGGCCGACGGTCTGCTGTGCGCTGAGAGTTAAGTCCAGTCAGCTATGGCGGGCCAGAAAGCGGTCCAGGTCCCGTTGTGACGGCGGCGTTCCGGTGAAAACCTCGACCCAGCCGGGCATAAGCGAAATCCGGTAGCCGGTGCTTTCGCTCACTTGCATGGAGATATAGCCGATTTGGGTGTAGATCATGGCCCTGGCGCGGATCAGTGCGACGCCGGGGCTGAATCCAAAGCGGATGAACATCTCTGTTAATGCCTGCTCGCGCCGGGTATCGGCTTGGTCCAGCCGTGCCTGCAGGCCGGGATCGTTCCGCGCCCAATTGCGGATGGCCAGATCCAGCCGGGAATCGAACAGGTCGGCGTCAATCCAGCAGTCAAACAGGTTGAACAGCGCCTCGGCAATGGTTTCGGCATAAGCTTCGGACCGGGCGATCAGGTTTCCGGTGTTCTTTTCCTCCCATCGCTGCACCATCGCTTCCAGAAGCGCCTCGCGGTCTTTGAAGTGCCAGTAGAAACTGGTGCGGGCGACGCCAAGCCGCTTGGCCAGCGGCATCACTTTCACTGCTTCGACGCCGCTTTCGGTCAGTACTTCGTAGGCGGCTGATAGCCAGTCTTCTTCACCCAGCCGGGTGCGGGTTATGTCCTGAGTGTCCATGCGGCAGACATATCAGCAGGGCAGGACAGGTGCAACTTTTCTTGACAGGACTGGTTGTTTAAATGACATATGTGTCGAGTGCGGTTCGCGACTCGCCGAAACCGCATTTGTCCAGACACCGCTCCAGGAGATCCGCACCATGTCCAAGGACCCGCTGCTGCAGCCCTACAAATTAAAACACCTGACCCTAAGGAACCGGATCATGACCACCAGCCATGAGCCGGCCTACCCGGAGGACGGGATGCCCAAGGAGCGATATGCTGCCTATCACGCGGAACGGGCAAAAGCCGGCGTGGCGCTGACGATGACAGCGGGATCGGCGGCGGTCAGCAAGGACAGCCCGCCGGTTTTCAACAACATACTGGCCTACAAGGACGAGGTGGTGCCGTGGATCCGCAACCTGACCGACCAGGTGCATGAGCATGGCGCAGCCGTGATGATCCAGCTTACCCATCTGGGCCGCCGGACAGGCTGGAACAAAGGCGACTGGCTGCCTGCGGTGTCCTCCACACGCCACCGCGAACCTGCGCACCATGCGTTCCCCAAGCTGGCGGAAGACTGGGATATCGCCCGCATCATCACGGATTTCGCTGCCGCGGCGGAGCGGATGAAAGAAGGTGGCATGGATGGCATAGAGATCATGACCCATGGTCACCTTCTGGATCAGTTCATCTCCCCATTGACCAACGATCTGGACGGCCCTTACGGAGCGGGCGGTCTGGAAAGCCGGATGAAGCTGACCTGTGATGTGATTGATGCCGTGCGGCAGCGGGTGGGCAATGACTTCGTTATCGGTGTCCGCTTCGGTGCCGATGAGACGCAGAAAGGCGGGATCACTCCGGAAATGGGGCTGGAAATAGCTCGCATTCTTCAAGCCACAGGGCAGGTAGATTTCTTCAATGTGAACCGGGGCAGAATCCACACCGACCCTGCGATGACCGACATGATACCGGTGCAGGGAATGCGCAGCGCGCCGCATCTGGATCTGGCTGGGGCCGTGCGCGCGGAAACCGGCATGCCAACCTTCCACGCGTCCCGAATCCCGGATGTGGCAACCGCACGTCATGCGGTTGCAGAAGGGCTGTTGGACATGGTCGGCATGACCCGCGCCCATATGGCGGATCCGCATGTGGTAAAGAAAATCATTGAGGGGCGCGAAGATGACATCCGCCCTTGTGTTGGAGCTACTTATTGCCTCGACCGGATCTATCAGGCGGGGGATGCGCTGTGCATCCACAATGCGGCAACGGGCCGTGAGTTGACCATGCCGCACGAAATTGCACCTGCAGAGACCCGTAAGAAGATCGTGATTGTCGGAGCAGGCCCTGCCGGGCTGGAGGCCGCGCGGGTGGCCGCAGAGCGGGGCCATCATGTCACCGTGTTCGAGGCCGCGGCAGAGCCGGGCGGCCAAATCCGTCTGACTGTGCAGAACCCGCGCAGGGCCGAGATGATTGGTATCATCGACTGGCGCATGGCGCAGTGCGCCGCCCGTGATGTTGAGTTCCGGTTCAGCACTTGGGCTGATGCCGGGGACGTGGCCGCGTTGAACCCGGATGCGGTGATTATCGCTACGGGGGGCATGCCAAACACCGGATTGTTCGAAACCCGCCGGGATACTCCGCATGCGGTCTCGGCCTGGGACATCATTTCCGGCGATGTGAAACCGGCCGCAAATGTGCTGATCTATGACGAGGCTGGCGACCACCCCGGACTGATGGCCGCAGAAATTGCTGCCAATGCCGGTGCCGCAGTCGAGGTGATGACCCCGGACCGTACCTTTGCTCCGGATATCATGGCGATGAACCTTGTGCCCTACATGCGGGCGCTGCAGGACAAGGCTGTCACCTTCACCGTGACCCGCCGCCTGCTGGAGGTCGAACGAAACGGAAATAAGCTGACCGCGGCAATCGGGACCGACTACAGCGGTCATGTGTACAGGGCCGACTATGATCAGGTGGTTCTGAACTATGGGACGCTGCCGCTGGACGATCTGTATTTTGATCTCAAAGATCTCTCGTCCAACTGCGGCGAAATCGACCAGGATGCGTTGATTGCGGGCAACTCGCAAAGAATAGCGTCCAACCCGTCAGGTCAATTCCAGTTGTTCCGCATCGGTGACGCGGTGTCCGCCCGCAATACGCACGCGGCGGTCTATGATGCGCTGCGGCTGATGAAGGATATCTGATATGCGTTTGGGGTTTTTGGGGTGCGGCACCATTGCTACTGCCGTGGTGCGGGGGCTAGCTGGCAAGGGGCACCAAATTACGGTGTCGGAGCGCAGCAAAGTTCAGTCCGCGATGCTTGCCAAGGCGTTCGGAGATGTCAGGGCGGCTGGCAATCAGGCGGTGATCGATGCCAGCGATGTGGTCTTCCTCGGCCTGATGGCAGAGACCGCTGAGGGCGTTCTGAAGGAACTGGATTTCCGTGAAGACCAGCGGGTGATTTCTTTCATGGCTGGTGCGGATCTTGGCCGGGTGGCAGAGCTGACCGCTCCGGCTGTAGCCGCTTCAGTGATGATCCCCTTTCCGGGCATAGCCTTGGGCGGTTCTCCGGTCATGGTGTTGGGCGACACCGCGCTGGTGGGCCGGATCTTCGAGCCGGACAACAGGATTTTTGCGCTTCAGGACGGGGCGGAACTGAATGCCTACCTTTCGGCGCAGGCGGTGCTCTCGCCAGTGGTGCGCCTGGTGGGGGACGCCGCAGAATGGCTCGGCGATCGGGTCTCGGACAAGGCGCAGGGAGAGGCCTTTCTGCGGTTGCTGGTGTCGACCAGCCTCCACGCATCCGGCTGCGCGGAATTGATCGACGCGCTGAATACCCCTGGAGGCTATAACCAGCGGCTGCGGCTTCATATGGAGGAGGCCGGTCTGCGCAACAGCCTTGCGGAGGGTTTGAGTGCCTTCGGACACTGAGGGGCCTGGTTGTTTGACCTGAACGGCGGCTGTTCTGTCCGATCTAGTTCGGGTCTGATGCCGCATTGGGCTTTGGCGGCCTTTCCGGGCGAGTTGTTGCGGGGAAAGACGCGGGGCGACTCGTTTTTCGGGGGTGATTTTCTGTGATTCCGGAGGTGGCCTGTGGATAAGGCGGGGTGGTCTGTGGGTAAGTCCGCCGGATCCCGGGGCGGCGGGGTCCGGGGCGGGGTTTGGAGCGGGGTGCGGCGGTTCTGATGGCGGGAGGCGGGGCAGGGGGCGCGAGTTTATTCCGGCGTAAGTTATTGATTTTGCAGTGATTGTGGTTTTTCACGGCAGAAAGTTTTGTTTTTTGCGATTTTGGGCTTGCGGGTTTGGGGGGTGAACCGTAAAAGCCCCCTCACCGGCGGCGCTGAGGCGCAGCGGGACACACCGGACGGGGCGGCGGCGACGCAG
>NZ_JBVVXU010000028.1:0-42908 GCF_055902035.1 Leisingera sp. SA215
TTTGTTGGTTGTTGCGGGTCGGGTTGGAGGTGGTGCTGCGTCGCTTCCTCCCCCCCCCCCCCCCCCCCCCGCCGCGCCTGCGCACGGATCGGATCGCTGCGCGATCCGATCCGCCGGTCAAGCCTGGTAAACGGGAGCAATCAGAATGGCACGTCGTCGGTGGCAGCCACAAAGCGGGCGACCACTTTCTTGGTGCCAGCCTTCTCAAACGCCACTTCCAGCTTGTCGCCCTCGATGCCGGTGATGGCGCCATAGCCGAATTTCTGGTGGAACACCCGCTCCCCCAACGTGAAGCTGGAGGTGGCGGTGAGGTCGATCACCTGATGCTTGCTTTCCTTGGGCTGCGACATGCCGTACTGGCCGGCCCTGGCCTGCATCCGCTTCCAGCCCGGCGAGTTGTAGCCGTCGGCCTGGGCCATTTTCTCTTCGATGGTGGAGCGGACTTGCCCGCCACCGGGAGTACTGCCCGGCGCCGCCGCCCCGTAGCCGCCGCCATAAAGGCCCGGCGGGGTCAGCACTTCGACGTGCTCCTCGGGCAGTTCGTCGATGAAACGCGAGGGCAGCTGCGATTGCCATTGCCCGAACACCCGGCGGTTGCCGGCAAAGGAAATGGTGCAGATCTGCTCGGCCCGTGTGATGCCCACATAGGCCAGACGGCGTTCCTCCTCCAGCCCCTTGAGGCCGCTTTCATCCATCGAGCGCTGCGAGGGGAACAGGCCGTCCTCCCAGCCCGGCAGGAACACCGCGGGGAATTCCAGCCCCTTGGCAGCGTGCAGGGTCATGATCGAGACCTTCTCGTCCGCGTCCTGCTTGTCATTGTCCATCACCAGGCTGACATGTTCGAGGAAACCCTGGAGATTTTCGAAATTTTCCAGCGCCTTGACCAGTTCCTTGAGGTTTTCCAGACGGCCCGGCGAATCCGGGTTCTTGTCGTTCTGCCAATGGGTGGTGTAGCCGGACTCGTCCAGGATGATCCCGGCCAGTTCCATATGGGTGATGCCGGCGTCGCCGGCCATGCGGCCCCAGCGGGCGATGCCCTCGACCAGCTGGCGCAGGGCGCCGCCGCCCTTGCCCTTGATCAAACCGCCCTCGACCGCCAGCCGGGCGCCCTCGACCAGAGAGACGCCGTTTTCGCGGGCGATGCCCTGAATGGTCTGCTGCGCCTTGTCGCCAAGGCCGCGCTTGGGGGTGTTGACGATGCGCTCAAAGGCCAGATCATCGTCGGGGGAGACCACAACGCGGAAATAGGCCATCGCGTCGCGGATCTCGAGCCGTTCATAGAATCGCGGGCCGCCGATGACGCGATACGGCAGGCCGATGGTCAGAAACCGGTCCTCGAACGCGCGCATCTGGTGCGAGGCGCGGACCAGAATCGCCATGCTGTTGAGGCCGATCGGCGGCTGGCCGCGGGTGCCGCGCTGCATCGCCTCGATTTCCTCACCGATCCAGCGGGCCTCTTCCTCGCCGTCCCAATGGCCGATAAGCCGGACCTTTTCGCCGTCGCCGGCGGCCGTCCACAGCTCCTTGCCCAGACGGCCCTGATTGCCCCGGATGACGTTTGACGCCGCTGCCAGGATATGGCCGGTGGAGCGGTAGTTCTGCTCCAGGCGCACCACCATGGCGCCGGGGAAATCCTTTTCGAACCGCAGGATATTGCCGACCTCGGCGCCGCGCCAGCCATAGATAGACTGATCGTCGTCGCCGACGCAGCAGACGTTCTTATGGGCGCCCGCCAAGAGCCGCAGCCAGAGGTACTGCGCCACGTTGGTGTCCTGATATTCATCCACCATGATGTAGCGGAACCAGCGCTGGTATTGCTGCAGCACATCGGGGTGGGTCTGGAAGATCGTCACCATGTGCAGCAAGAGGTCGCCAAAATCCACCGCGTTCAGCTCGCGCAGGCGGGTCTGGTACAAAGCGTAGAAATCAGTGCCGCGGTTGTTGTAGGCGCCGGCATCAGCCGCCGGCACTTTCTCAGGCGTCAGGGCGCGGTTTTTCCAATCGTCGATGATGCCCGCCAGCATCCGCGCAGGCCAGCGCTTGTCGTCGATGCCTTCCGCCTTGATCAGCTGTTTCAGCAACCGGATCTGATCGTCGGTGTCGAGAATGGTGAAGTTGGATTTCAGCCCCGCCAGTTCGGCATGGCGGCGCAGCAGTTTCACGCAGACCGAATGGAAGGTGCCAAGCCACGGCATCCCTTCGACCGCCTGGCCCAGCATTGCGGCCACACGCTCTTTCATCTCGCGGGCGGCCTTGTTGGTGAAGGTCACCGACAGGATCTCGTTCGGGCGCACCCGGCCGGTGCTGAGGAGATGCACAATCCGGGTGGTCAGCGCCTTGGTCTTGCCGGTGCCCGCCCCTGCCAGCATCAGCACCGGGCCGTCCAGGCATTCCACCGCTTCGCGCTGCGCCGGGTTGAGGCCGTCCAGATAGGGCATCGGCCGCGCACCCATGGCGCGGGCCGACAATGATGCGCCCTCAAAGGCGTCCATTTCGTCAAAACTGCTCATGGGTGCGATCCTAGCCTGATTCAATCCCGGCGGAAAGAGGACGTTCACACTCTGTTCGCTGGAGTGCCGGACAGGTCTGCAGCGGGTGCGCGCCGCAGGGTCCGCAACTGCAGGGGCTGGACATTCCGCCCCGCCCGCCGGCTAATGCCCGCATGGATTTGCATCAACGCTACCCCGGCCTTGAAGACCTGAAACGCCGCGCCGAACGGCGGCTGCCGCGGTTTGTCTGGGAGTATCTGGACAGCGGCACCGGAACAGAGGCCGCACGGGTGCGCAACCGGACGGGCCTGGACCGGTTGGGCTTTCTGCCGTCAGTGCTGCATGGGCCGATGGAACCGGATCTTTCCACTCCGCTTCTGGGCACTGCCTATGCGCTGCCTTTCGGAATCGCGCCGGTAGGCATGTCCGGGCTGATCTGGCCGGATGCCGAGGCTATTCTGGCCCGCGCCGCCGCCGCCGCCGCCATTCCTTATTGCCTGTCCACGGTTGCCAGCCAATCGCCGGAGGACCTGGCGCCGCATCTGGGCGGGGATGGCTGGTTCCAATTGTATCCCCCCAAGGACGAGGCCATCCGCGGCGATCTGCTGGCGCGGGCACGGGATGCCGGTTTCAAGACCCTGGTGCTGACGGTGGATGTGCCCGCCGCCTCGCGCCGCGAACGGCAGACACGGTCGGGGCTGACCCAACCGCCGCGGCTGACCCCGCGGCTGCTGGCGCAGATTGCGCAGCGCCCGGCCTGGGCGCTGGGAATGGCGCGCCGGGGCCTGCCGCGGATGCGGACATTGGACAAGTACATACCGGGTGAACAGGCCAACCTGCCGCCGACGGCCCATATTGGCTATTTGCTGCGCACCTCGCCGGATTGGGATTATGTGCATTGGCTGCGGCGCAACTGGGACGGCGCCTTTGTCATCAAAGGGGTGCAGCGTGCCGAAGACGCCAAGCGCATGCAGGCGGCGGGGGCGGATGCGGTCTGGATCTCCAACCATGGCGGGCGCCAGTTCGACGGCTGCCCGGCGGCGATTGATCTGCTGCCGGATATCCGCGCCGCGGTGGACCTGCCATTGATCTTCGACAGCGGCATCGAGGGCGGTCTGGACATTCTGCGGGCGCTGGCGCTGGGGGCGGATTTCGTCATGCTGGGGCGTGCTTTTCACTATGCGCTGGCCGCCCTGGGCACCGCCGGCCCGGCGCATCTGACCGACATGCTGGCCAAGGACATGCAGGCAAACATGTGCCAGCTTGGCCTGTCCGGACTGGACGCAGTCCGCAGCCTGCAGCGGCGCAAACTGGACTGACTGCGCGCCGTGCTGGCGCAATTTACCCAAAAACCGGAGAATAGCGCCAAAATGACGCACCCCAGCCGCCGCTTGCCCGCTGCGTCGCGGCAAAAATAGTTACAAAATCGTGCTGCAAGCGCGAAATTCCTGCGGTTTCCCGCCCCGTTGCAAGCGGGCGGCCCAACTGCGGATCCACCGCATCAGACGGCGAAACGCGGGCCAGGAAAGAGAAAACAAGCCGCTTGAGAGCGCAATCATGCCGGAAATACCCAGAACACCTGTTGTGCGGCTCGCTAATATCCGCCTAACACTGCACCAACTTGCACGGACCCCGAGGGTGAAATGACCGACTTCAAAAAGATCCTGATTGCCAACCGTGGTGAGATCGCCATCCGCGTGATGCGCGCCGCCAACGAAATGGGCAAACGCACCGTCGCCGTCTACGCCGAGGAAGACAAGCTCGGCCTGCACCGGTTCAAGGCGGATGAAGCCTACCGGATCGGCGAGGGCATGGGGCCGGTTGCGGCCTATCTGTCGATTGACGAGATCATCCGCGTCGCCAAGGAAAGCGGCGCCGATGCGATCCACCCCGGTTACGGCCTGCTGTCGGAGAACCCGGATTTCGTCGATGCCTGCGCCCGCAACGGCATCACCTTCATCGGGCCCAAGGCCGAGACCATGCGCGCCCTGGGCGACAAGGCCAGCGCCCGCCGGGTCGCTGTCGAGGCCGGGGTGCCGGTGATCCCCGCGACCGAGGTGCTTGGCGACGACATGGACGCGATCCGCAAGGAAGCGGCCGAGGTTGGCTATCCGCTGATGCTGAAAGCCTCCTGGGGCGGCGGCGGCCGCGGCATGCGGCCGATCCACGGCGAGGACGAGCTGGAAGAAAAGGTGCTGGAAGGCCGCCGCGAGGCGGAAGCCGCCTTTGGCAACGGCGAGGGCTATCTGGAAAAGATGATCACCCGCGCCCGCCACGTCGAGGTGCAGATCCTGGGCGACAAGCACGGTGAGATCTATCACCTGTTCGAGCGCGACTGCTCGGTGCAGCGCCGCAACCAGAAAGTGGTCGAGCGCGCCCCTGCCCCCTATCTGACTGAGGAGCAGCGCGCCGAGATCTGCGAGCTGGGCCGCAAGATCTGCGCCCATGTGAACTATGAATGCGCCGGCACCGTCGAATTCCTGATGGATATGAACGACGGCAAGTTCTACTTCATCGAGGTGAACCCGCGGGTGCAGGTGGAACACACTGTCACCGAGGAAGTCACTGGCATCGACATCGTGCAGGCGCAGATCCTGATCGCCGAGGGCAAGACCCTCGCCGAGGCCACCGGCAAAACCAGCCAGGGTGAGATCAAGCTGACCGGCCACGCGCTGCAGACCCGGGTGACCACCGAGGATCCGCTGAACAACTTCATCCCCGACTATGGCCGCATCACCGCCTACCGCTCGGCCACCGGCATGGGCATCCGCCTGGACGGCGGCACCGCCTATGCGGGCGGCGTGATCACCCGCTATTATGACTCGCTGCTGACCAAGGTCACCGCCTCGGCCCAGACACCGGAGAAGGCAATTGCCCGCATGGACCGGGCGCTGCGCGAATTCCGGGTCCGCGGTGTGTCGACCAATATCGCCTTTGTCGAGAACCTGCTGAAACATCCGACCTTCCTGTCGAATGAATACACCACCAAGTTCATCGACGAGACCCCGGAGCTGTTCCAGTTCAAGAAGCGGCGCGACCGCGGCACCAAGGTGCTGACCTATATCGCGGACATCTCGGTGAACGGCCATCCGGAAACAGAGGGCCGCGCTGCCCCCGCTGCCGATCTGAAAGAGCCGCGCGCGCCGCATGCCGAGCCGGGCAACCAGCCCTATGGCACCCGCAACCTGCTGGAGCAGAAGGGCGCCCAGGCGGTGGCCGACTGGATGAAGGCGCAGCGCCAGCTGCTGCTGACCGACACCACCATGCGCGACGGCCATCAGTCGCTGCTGGCAACCCGGATGCGCTCGATCGACATGATCAAGGTGGCGCCGGCCTATGCCCAGAACCTCAGCCAGCTGTTCTCGGTTGAATGCTGGGGCGGCGCGACCTTCGATGTGGCCTACCGGTTCCTGCAGGAATGCCCCTGGCAGCGCCTGCGCGATCTGCGCGAGCGGATGCCCAACCTGATGACCCAGATGCTGCTGCGCGCCTCCAACGGCGTCGGCTACACCAACTATCCGGACAATGTGGTGCAGGAATTTGTGCGCCAGGCGGCGAAAACCGGTGTCGACGTGTTCCGCGTCTTTGACTCGCTGAACTGGGTTGAAAACATGCGCGTCGCGATGGACGCGGTGGTCGAAAGCGGCAAGGTCTGCGAAGGCACCATCTGCTATACCGGCGACATCCTGGACCCGAACCGCGCCAAGTACGACCTGAAGTATTATGTCGGCATGGCGAAAGAGCTGGAGGCCGCAGGTGCCCATATCCTGGGCCTGAAGGACATGGCGGGCCTGTTGAAGCCCGCCGCCGCCCGCCAGCTGGTCAAGGCGCTGAAGGAAGAGGTCGGCCTGCCGGTCCATTTCCACACCCATGACACCTCGGGCATTGCCGGGGCCACCATTCTGGCCGCCGCAGATGCCGGCGTGGATGCTGTGGACGCCGCAATGGACGCCTTCTCGGGCGGCACCTCGCAGCCCTGCCTCGGGTCGATTGTCGAGAGCCTGCGCAACACCGACCGCGACACCGGTATCGACATTGCAGCGGTGCGTGAAATCTCGGGCTATTGGGAGCAGGTGCGGGCGCAGTATGCAGCCTTTGAATCGGGTCTCGCAGCCCCGGCTTCGGAAGTTTACCTGCATGAGATGCCCGGCGGCCAGTTCACCAACCTGAAGGCGCAGGCGCGGTCCTTGGGTCTGGAGGAGAAGTGGGGCGACGTGGCGCAGACCTATGCCGACGTGAACCAGATGTTCGGCGATATCGTCAAGGTGACGCCCTCGTCCAAAGTGGTTGGCGACATGGCGCTGATGATGGTCAGCCAGGGCCTGACCCGTGATCAGGTCGAGGATCCGGAAACCGACGTGGCCTTCCCCGACTCGGTCGTGGATATGATGCGCGGCAATCTGGGCCAGCCTCCGGGCGGCTTCCCCGAGGGTATCGTCTCCAAGGTGCTGAAAGGCGACGCCCCGAATGTGGAGCGCCCCGGCAAGCATCTGGAACCGGTGGATCTGGAAGCGGTCCGTGCCGAGCTGTCAAAAGAGCTGGAAGGCTTCAAGGTCGATGATGAGGACCTGAATGGCTACCTGATGTACCCGAAGGTGTTCCTGGATTACATGGGCCGCCACCGCCAGTACGGACCGGTGCGCAGCCTGCCGACGCGGACCTTCTTCTACGGCATGGAGCCGGGCGAGGAGATCACCGCCGAGATCGATCCGGGCAAGACCCTGGAAATCCGCCTGCAGGCGATTTCCGAAACCGATGAGAAAGGCGAAGTGAAGGTCTTCTTTGAGCTGAACGGCCAGCCGCGGGTGATCCGGGTGCCGAACCGCCTGGTCAAGGCCTCGACCCAGGCCAACCCCAAGGCCGAAGCCGGCAACCCGAACCACGTCGGCGCGCCGATGCCGGGTGTTGTGGCAGGCGTGGCGGTGCAGGTGGGCCAGCAGGTGCATGAAGGCGATATGCTGCTGACGATCGAGGCAATGAAGATGGAGACCGGCATCCACGCCGAGCGCGACGCGGTGGTGAAAGCCGTGCACGTTCAGGCCGGTACCCAGATCGACGCCAAGGACCTGCTGATCGAGCTGGAATAAGCCGCAGTCCAGCACCCGCACGAGGGGCGCCCCGCCAGCCGGCAGGGCGCCCTTTTTTTTCATTGCCTGCCGGTAACTGGCGGAACCGGAACCCTGCACATAATGCGGGCCGGGAATTCCAAGCCTCCGGATCAGGTTCTGAATTTTTCAGGATGCGGCAGCCTCACGGTGTCAACCGGAACCGGTTTGATGCCTTCGATCTGTACGGTCCAGCCCTCCGGCTCGGGCGTGCCGCGAGGCTGCGCCCCCTGCAGAACCGTTCCCAGGACAATCGCTGCGCTCAAGCTGCCGATCCGCAGATAGTCTTTCCAAAGCACGGCCTCAATCTCCCTTAGAAAATCCGCTTGTTTGAAGGTGAAACGCACGGTCTGGCCTCTTCCGTCGCGGCGGGTGCGGATTTTTTTCTTCCGCTGCCGATTTTTCTCTTGCAGCGCCTGCGGCGACGCCCTAAATCACCGCTCACCGGATGGCAGCGCGGGCGTAGCTCAGGGGTAGAGCATAACCTTGCCAAGGTTAGGGTCGGGCGTTCGAATCGCCTCGCCCGCTCCATCGGGAAACGAACAGGCCGTCCTTCGGGGCGGCCTTTCGCTTTTGGGGTTTTCAGCATACCCTGCACCGGTGCGGAAACCCTTGTGCGGAATCACCTTTCCGCCTAGGAACAGAGCAAGAACACGAACGGACGGGCAGAGCAGAATGCTGACATCGGTAGAACTATGCGCAGGTGCGGGCGGCCAGGCCTTGGGGCTGGAGGCGGCGGGCTTTGACCACACGGCGCTGGTAGAGATCGACAAGCATTGCTGCGCCACCCTGCGCCACAACCGGCCCCAGTGGAATGTGCTGGAAGAGGACGTGCGCAAGTTCAAGGACGCCGCAGGCGACTACAAGGGAATCGACCTTTTGGCGGGCGGCCTGCCCTGCCCGCCGTTTTCGGTCGCTGGCAAGCAGCTGGGCGAAAAGGACGAGCGCAACCTGTTTGACGACGCGATTGAAATCGTCGATGCCACCCGCCCCCGCGCGGTGATGATCGAAAACGTGCGCGGCTTTCTGGATGCGGTGTTCCATGACTACCGCGAGAAGCTGAAGAAGCAGCTGTCGAAATTGGGGTACGAGACCGACTGGCGGCTGCTGAATGCGTCTGATTTCGGGGTGCCGCAGCTGCGGCCGCGGGTGGCGATTGTTGCCCTGCGCAAGGAATTTGCCGGCCAGTTCAACTGGCCCGAGCCGCTGCCGCATAATCCGCGTACTGTTGGTGAAACGCTGCTCGACCTCATGAAAGAGCGCGGCTGGCGCGGGGCCGAGGATTGGGCCGCCAAGGCCGATGAAATCGCGCCGACCATCGTCGGCGGCTCCAAGAAGCACGGGGGGCCTGATCTGGGGCCGACCCGCGCCCGGCGCGCCTGGGCCGCGCTGGGTGTCGAGGGGCGCACCATCGCCTATGAGGCGCCGGATCCGTTTCACAACGACATGCCGCGGCTGACGGTGCGGATGGTGGCGCGCATTCAGGGCTTTCCCGATGCCTGGCATTTCACCGGCGCCAAGACCAATGCCTACCGCCAGGTCGGCAATGCCTTTCCGCCGCCGGTGGCTGAAGCCGTCGCGCGGGAACTCAAGGCGGCAATTGCCAAGCCGAAGCTGCATGCTGTGCGGGCGTAAAGCCTCCCCGTCATTCCAGAGCCAAGGGCAGCGACCGGCCCTGGGCAGGCGGAACGCGATATGAAACAGAAGCTCCCCGGCAGCCTCGTTCTTCCCGGCCACCCGGATTTCGCTGTCCTTTCTGAACTCGCCGAGGAGATCACCGCCCGCGCCGGCGGTGCCTTGGCGCTGGAACACGACGTGCCGCAGATGCTGCGCCAATGCATCGACGACGTGATCATGACGCCCAAGACCGGGCGGCGCGCCTATGAAGAGCTGGAGAAGACCGAAAAGACCTATATCGGCACCCGGGTCGAGATCGAGCTGCGGGCGCTGCTGCGCCTGCGCAAGGGGCGGCTGGATACCGAGATCCTGGGACGGGATGTCGATATCAAGCACACAATGGGCAGCAACTGGATGATCCCGACCGAGGCGCTGGATTGCGCCTGCCTGCTGGTGGCGGCGGATGAGGTGCGGGCGCGCTGCTATCTGGGTCTGATCATTGCCCGGCCCGGATACCTGACCGCCGGACAGAACAAGGACGCCAAGCGCAGTATCTCGGCGGAAGGGTTCCGCCATATTCTGTGGCTGCTGGAGGCGCAGCCTTATCCCGCCAATTTCTGGCGCACTGCGGATGAGGCAGCGGTGGAGCAGATCTTTGCCGGCGTGACCGGCAACGAGCGGATGGCGCAGCTGTTCCGGCTGATCCAAGGGCGCCCGATCCCCCGCGACGTGGTTGAGGCGGTGGCGCAGCAGAAGGACTTCATGCGCCGGATCCGGGCGGATGGCGGCCACGGCACCCGCGATATACTGGCACGCGAGCAGATCGTGCTGCTGGAAGGCCAGAAGGACGCCCAGCTGATCAAGGCGCTGGAGCTGCCGCCCTGCCCGGCCAGCGCCTTTGTTTCCTGCCGGATTGAAAGCGGCTACCATGCCCGCATGGTGGAACAATCCAGGCATCACGTGGAATGGCCGACAGCCTGACACCGGAACGGCGCAGCGCCAATATGGCGAAGATCCGCGCCAAGCACACCAAGCCGGAGATGCTGGTGCGGCGGATGGTGCACGGGATGGGCTTTCGCTACCGGCTGCATCGCAAGGAGCTGCCGGGCAAACCCGATCTGGTGTTCGGCCCGCGCCGCAAGGTGATCTTTGTGCATGGCTGCTTCTGGCATCTGCATGAGTGCCGAGACGGGCGCGTTCCGGCAAGCCGCCGGGATTACTGGAAACCCAAGTTGCTGCGCAACAAGCAGCGGGACGCCGAGCAACTGGCTGACCTGCAGGCCGCGGGCTGGCAGGTACTGATCATCTGGGAATGTGAAACTAAGGATTTGAACGCCTTGCAGAACCGTCTCAGGCTATTCCTGGAAACTGATAAATAACGCTTACCCACAGATACTTGCGCAGTTTTCAAAATTCCCTCTTGCGGCCTGTTCGGGAACGCCCTAAACACCGCCTCACCGAATGGCAGCGCGGGCGTAGCTCAGGGGTAGAGCATAACCTTGCCAAGGTTAGGGTCGGGCGTTCGAATCGCCTCGCCCGCTCCATTCGAAAGCCGGACAGGCCGCCCTTGGGGCGGCCTTTCGCGTTTCTGCCCCAACGGGACGCGCCGCACTTTCTTCCCTCCCCGGTCATTTTCCTCTTGCGGGTCATTTCGGAAAACCCTAGATACCGCCTCACCGAATGGCAGCGCGGGCGTAGCTCAGGGGTAGAGCATAACCTTGCCAAGGTTAGGGTCGGGCGTTCGAATCGCCTCGCCCGCTCCATTTGGAACCGAAAAGGCCGTCCCCCGGGGCGGCTTTTCGCTTTTCCGCATTCCTCGCGATTAATTTGATCAAATTCCTTTGACGCAGGATGCAAAACGCGCCAAACCTATTGGCAAATGTGCCCCTTGAGGGCGGTTTACCGGAGGAGTTTGGCCATGGCCCCTGTGATCTATCCCACCACCAATTTCACCGCGACCGAGCAGCTGTGCCTGGACCGCGGCGAAGGTATTTATGTCTATGATACGGACGGCAACAAATACATCGAAGGGCTGGCGGGCCTGTGGTGCACCTCGCTGGGCTACAGCAACACCGAGGTCATGGATGCGATCACCGAACAGCTGCACAAGCTGCCGTTCTCGCACACCTTCGGCGGCAAGACCCACGCACCGATCATGCAGCTGGCGGAGAAGCTGAAGGCGATGGTGCCGGTCGAAGATGCCTATATCTTCTTTGGCAACTCAGGCTCGGACGCCAATGACACCCACGTGAAGATGCTGCGCTATTACTTCAATGCCATCGGCAAGCCAGAAAAGCGCAAAATCATCACCCGCGAGCGCGGCTATCACGGGGTGACGGTGGCGGCGGGCTCGCTGACCTCCCTGCCCGCGAATCTGGCGCATTTCGACGCGCCGCTGGAGGCGCTGCACATTCTGCGCTCCGACGCGCCGCATTATTACACCGGCCGCCAGGGCAACGAGACCGAAGCGCAGTTCGTCGACCGGATCATCGGCAACCTGGAACAGCAGATCCTGGCCGAAGGACCGGATACGATTGCTGCGATGATTGTAGAGCCGATCACCGGTGCGTCCGGCGTGATCGTGCCGCCGGAGGGCTATTACGAGAAACTGCAGGTGCTGCTGCGCAAACACGGCATTCTGGTCTGGGCGGATGAGGTCATCACGGGCTTCGGGCGTACCGGTGCTGATTTCGGCTCCACCGCCATGGGTATCAAGCCGGACCTGATGACCTTTGCCAAACAGCTGAGCTCGGCCTATTTTCCGATTTCGGCCTCGGTGATTCCCGGCTGGATGTATGAGGCAATGATCGATCAGACCAATGAGGTCGGCGTCTTTGGCCACGGCTACACCTATTCCGGCCACCCGGCGGCCTGTGCCGCGGCACTGAAGACGCTGGAAATCTACGAGCGCGACAACCTGTTTGAACATGCGGCCGAGGTCGGCGCCTATATGCAGGCGCAGCTGCGCGAGATTTTCACCGACCACCCGCTGGTGGGCGAGGTGCGCGGCAAGGGGCTGATCGCGGCGCTGGAGCTGGTGTCGAACAAGACCACCGGCGCCAGCTTTGACAAAGGCGCCGCTGGCGCCGCCGCGCAAAAGGCCTGCGAGGCAAACGGGCTGATCATCCGGGCGGTGGCAGGCAATGCGGTGGCGCTGTGCCCGCCGATCATCATCACCAAGGATGAGGTCGACGACATGCTGGCACGGCTGAAGGCTGCCATCGACAGCGCTTATGGGGATCTGAAAGACAAAGGCCTGCTTGCGGCTTGATCTGCCCTGACCAAAAGAAAACGCCCCGCAATGCGGGGCGTTTCGTTTGTCCGTCTGCTTAGAAGACCTTATAGGTCATTGTCGTCAGCGACCGCTCGATCCCCCCGATCTGCAGCAGCTGGTCGTTGATGTATTTGCCCACATCCTCGCCCGAGGGGATGTAGAGCTTCATCAACAGGTCGAAATTGCCGCTGGTGGAGTAAAGCTCGGAGTGGATTTCACGCAGCGCAATTTCCTCGGCCACCTTGTAGGTGGTGCCGGGTTTGCAGCGGATCTGGACAAAGACGCAGGTGGACATGGGTGCCCCTCATGGATGGTCAAGGAATTGCTTCCAAGCTCGCATGCGCCGCATCCGGGCGCAAGAGACCGGGATTGCTGCAACAGATTGCCCCCATGCACAATGCCGCACTTGAGCCAGCCCCCCTGCCCGCCCTATAAGCGCCTCGCAGCTTGACGAAGGACAGCCCGCCGATGCGTACCGCCACAGTGACCCGCAAAACCGCGGAAACCGATATCTCGGTCGAGATCAACCTCGACGGTTCCGGGGTTTATGACAACCGGACCGGGGTTGGTTTCTTTGACCACATGCTGGACCAGCTGGCGCGCCATTCGCTGATCGACATGACCATCCGCGCCAAGGGCGATTACCACATCGACGACCACCACACGGTGGAGGACACCGGCATCGCGCTGGGTCAGGCGCTGGTGCAGGCGCTGGGGGACAAAAAGGGCATCCGGCGCTATGGCGAGTGCCACCTGCCGATGGATGACGCGCAGGTGCGCTGCGCGCTGGATCTGTCGGCGCGGCCCTTCCTGATCTGGAACGCGGCGCTGCCGGCCCAGAAGATCGGCACCTTTGACACCGAGCTGGTACGCGAGTTTTTCCAGGCGCTCAGCACCCATGGCGGCATCACCCTGCACATCGACCAGCTGCACGGGTTCAACAGCCACCACATCGCCGAGGCGGCGTTCAAGGCGGTGGCCCGCGCGTTACGGCTGGCGGTAGAGACCGATCCGCGCAAGGCGGACGCAATCCCCTCGACCAAGGGCGCGCTGTAACGGCCGATCCGTGCTAGCCTCCCTGCAGAGATATCTGCAGGGAGGCGACGCAATGACGACACATGATGGTGGCTGCCTCTGCGGCGGCTTGCGATATCGGGTAAGCGGTGATCCCCTGTGGGTGACGGCCTGTTTTTGCCGCTTCTGCCAGCGGGCAACGGGTGCATTGGGAATGGTGGAACCCATTTTCGACATCACCCGCTTTCAGATCATCGAAGGGGCGCCATCGCGCTACGTGCATGTCTCGGCCGGCAGCGGCAAGGCGGTGAACGTGCATTTCTGCGCAACCTGCGGCACCAAGACCCACCTGACCTTCGAGCGCTGGCCGGACCGGCTGGGCGTCTATGCGGGCAGCTTCGATGATCCGGGCTGGTTCGCGTTCACTCCGGAGAACAGCAAGTTCATCTTTCTCGACGACGCGGTGCGCGGGGCCATGGTTCCGGCGGGCTTCAAGGTGTTCCGGCAGCACGCCGCCACCGCGGATGGCACGCCGCTGGAGCCGGAGGTGCTGCACGAGGTGCTGCACATCCGCTGAAGGCTTGGCAGCGCCGGGTTGTTGCGCTAGGCAGCATGCGAGTTTCACACCCCTGGAGAGCCCGTACATGCTGACCGCGATCATCGATTACGAATCCGGCAACCTGCATTCTGCCGAGAAAGCCTTTCAGCGCATGGCGCGGGAGCTGGACGCGGGCGAGGTTGTGGTGACCTCGGACGCGGATGTGGTTGCGCGGGCCGACCGGCTGGTGCTGCCCGGCGATGGCGCCTTCCCGGCCTGCGCGGCAGAGCTGCGCGGCCACAAGGGCATTTATGACGCAATGGTCGAGGCGGTGGAGCAGAAGGGCCGCCCGTTTCTGGGCATCTGCGTCGGCATGCAGCTGATGGCCACCACCGGGCACGAGTATCAAGAGACGCCAGGCCTTGGCTGGGTCGGCGGCGATGTGGTGAAAATCACCCCGGCAGATGCGTCCCTGAAGGTGCCGCATATGGGCTGGAACGATCTGGTGATCCAAACCGGGCACCCGGTGTTTGACGGCATCACATCCGGCGACCATGTGTATTTCGTGCATTCCTACCATTTCCGCGCCGCCAACCCGGCAGAACGGCTGGCGCATGTGGATTATGCGGGTGAGGTGACCGCGGTCATCGGCCGGGACACGATGGTGGGAATGCAGTTCCACCCGGAGAAGAGCCAGGCGACGGGGCTGCGGATGATCGGCAACTTTCTGACCTGGAAGCCCTAAGAGGACGCCGCTGGCGCGGCGTTGCCTCCCCTCACCGCGGCAACGCCGCCTGCCGGGCAGGTAAAGGGAGTATTTTTTGAAAGATGAAATGGCACAGCCTGCTCCTTCATCTTTCAAAAAATACTCAATACCCCAGCGCAGCCTGCTCCGCCCTTTCAGGCCGGGTGCCCCCTAAGCCGCGCTTCTCAGCGAAACAGGCGCCACGCCATAGACCTTGCGAAAGGCGCGGGTGAAGCCTTCGGGAGAACCGTAGGCATAGCGGCGCGCCACCGCCTCGACCCGGTCGCCGCGGCTGAGGTCCTGATGAGCCAGGATCAACCGCCACCGGCGCAGGTAGCCCATCGGGGTTTCTCCGACTTCGGTGGAAAAAAGTTCCGCAAAGCGCGACAGTGAAAGCCCGGCCTCCTGCGCCAGATCGGCGTTGGTCCAAAGCCTGCCGGGGCGGTCGTGCATTGCCACAATCGCACGGCTGAGGCGCGGGTCCGCGAGGCCTGCCAGCAGCCCCGGTTCAGTGGCGCCTTTGCGGATCTGGTTGCGCAACAGGCGCACCATCAGCACCTCGCCCAGCCGGTTGACCACCGATTGCGCGCCGCAGTGCCGGCCTTCGGATTCGTCCCGCATCAGGCGCACCAGCCCCTGCGCCTCGGCATTGCCGCTGATGCTGTAATCCACCACCGGCGGCAGCGCCGCCAGGAACGGATTGCTGTTGCCCGACCAGGTCACCCGCGCAGCCCACATCACCGCGCCCGGAGCCGGGTCCGCCGGCGCGCTCCTGGTGCGATAGAGGATCCGCACCGGCTGCCCCGCTGCATCTGCCAGTGCAATCAGATTGGACTCCGCAGGCCCGGCGGCCTGCACTGCAAGCTGAAAGCGGTCGATCAAGGTGGTGAGGCGGTCCATATTTCCGGTGTTTCAGTCAGGTTTTTCGGATTTATCCGACAGTAAGCTGTACGATACAGAGAAGCAACCACCACTCACGTCATCACGCACAAGGAACACCCCATGCTGATCCCCCGCCAAAAGACCCCCGGCCTGACCCTGCCGACGCTGGACCACGGCCCGTTCGACCTGTCTGCGGAAACGGCAGAACGCGGCACCGTGATCTGTTTCTACCGCGGGCTGCACTGCCCGATCTGCGCGACCTATTTGAAAGAGTTCGAAAAGAAGGTCGCGGCCTTTGCCGAGCGCGGTGTCAATTGCATTGCGGTCAGTACTGACGGGGAAGAGCGCACCCGCGCGATGGCCGAGAAGATCGACGCCAAGGATCTGCGGTTCGGTTTCGGTCTGCCGCTGTCCGTGGCCAGGGATTGGGGGCTGTACATCTCGACCTCGCGCGGCAAGACTTCGATCGGGATTGAGGAGCCGGCGCTGTTTGCCGAACCCGGCCTGTTTCTGGTGACGCCGGAGCAGACGCTGTATTACGGCGCGGTGCAGACGATGCCGTTTGTGCGCCCGCATTTCGCCGAGCTGGTCGCGGCGCTGGATTTCGCGATCCCCAACAACTACCCGGCGCGCGGCGAGTATACCGGTGCTGTGTAGCACCGCCGCCAGCCTGTAAAATCGGCTGAGTCCGGCAATGGACAAGGGGTCCGCTTCCATGCATACGGGACGGACCTTTTTCCGCGCTTCAGGTTTCCCCTTGCACATCCGTTTCGAGAAATACGACCATACTGAAGGCAAGCACCGCTATTGCCAGCTGAGCCTGACGCCGACCCTGTTCGGCGACTGGTGCGTTGAGCGTGTGTCGGGACCGCTGAATGCGCCGGGCGGGGTCCAGAAGCGCGCGTATTTTGCCGCGCAAGCTGAGGCGATGGCGATCTTTGAACGCTTCCGGGACCGGCAGATGAAGCGTGGCTATGCGCCGATCCCGGTGCAGCTGGGTCTGCTTTAGCTTTATTCGATCCGGGTCCAGGTCTGTTTCGAACAGATCAGCCCGCCCGCCACACAACCGCGCAGGGCGAGGTTATTGCCGGCCATGTCCATCTTGCCGATGTAGACCTTGTCATTTGACGGCCGCCAGACCTTGCCCTCGTAAGAACCGTCGCCGTTCGGCACCATGTCAATCACCAGCGTCCTGCCGATGTTGGGGGATTGATACTCTCCCTCGCTGTTGAAAGTGCGGGCGATCTTGCCGCAGACGGCGGCGCCGCATTGATCCATTTGGATATGGGCATAAGAACCGTCATCGGGCTGGGTTTTCCAAACGCCCAGCACCGGATCCGCCGCGGCGGCGCCTGCCAGCCCCAAGCCAACGGCCAAACCTGCCAGAAGATGTTTCATTCCAATTCCTCCCTGTTTTTCAGGCAGCCTGTCCCTGATGCGCCCGCTGAGGCAAGGTTGACTTTGGGTCGCGTTGCATTCTGCCCTTACGTTGTGCAAAACACCGCCAGCATATCTTTACCAAGGACCGCCCGGATGATCCTCTACCCTGCGATTGACCTCAAAGACGGCCAGGCCGTGCGCCTGCTGCATGGCGAGATGGACAAGACCACCGTGTTCAACGACAACCCCGCCGCCCAGGCGCTGGAGTTTGTCGCGGCGGGCTGCGAGTGGCTGCATCTGGTGGACCTCAATGGTGCCTTTGCCGGCGAGCCGGTGAACGCCGCACCGGTCGAGGAGATCCTGAAGCAGACCAAGGTGCCCGCCCAGCTGGGCGGCGGCATCCGCGATATGGCGACCATCGAACGCTGGATTGACAAGGGCCTGGCGCGGGTGATCCTGGGCACCGTGGCGGTGGAGAACCCCGACCTGGTGCGCGAGGCAGCACGGGAGTTCCCCGGCAAGGTCGCGGTTGGCATCGACGCCCGCAACGGCAAGGTCGCGACCAAAGGCTGGGCCGAAGAGACGGACGTGATGGTCACCGACCTCGCCAAAAGCTTTGAAGACGCAGGCGTTGCTGCGATCATCTATACCGACATCCTGCGCGATGGCGCGATGAAAGGCCCGAATGTGGAGGCCACCGCCGATCTGGCAAATGCGGTCAGCATCCCGGTGATTGCCTCGGGCGGCGTGTCCTCGCTGGACGACCTCAGGGCGCTGAAGTCCTGCGGTGCGCCGTTGAATGGTGCGATTTCCGGGCGGGCGCTCTATGATGGCGCCATTGATCTGAATGAGGCGCTGGCGGTTCTGAAGGGCTGACACGGCGCAGGAACCGGGAGGCCGCATGCGCCTGATCCGCCGTATCCTTGCCATCGTGGCGCTGGCGCCCATTGCCCTGTGGATGCTGTGCATCGCCTGTGTGATGCTGCTGGGGTTTGGCTTTGGCTGCGACATCAACGAAGGTTTTGCCACCCCCTGCGTGGTACTTGGCCGGGACCTGAGCGAGACCGCCTATTCCCTGGGCCTGTTTGCCGCTTGGGGGCCGCTGATGTTCGGACCGGCCTCCCTTGGCGGCGGGTTTCTTTGGGCGGTTGCGGTGGCGATCGACCGCCACCGCAACCGCGCGCCCCGGTAGGGAACAGAAAGGCCAGCCCGGTACCCGGGACTATTGCGCGGCAGCAGCCGTCAGTTTGCCCAAGGCGCCCTGCATCTTGGCAAGGAAGCCGGCATCCGCGGGGATATCGAGGGCGGAGAGCATCTCAGCCGGGTCCTCATAGGTCAGCCAGACCTGGCCTTCCGCATCTTCATAGGCCAGCACCCTGAGCGGCAGGTAAAGGCCCGCCCTCATGTCGGCCTGCATCGCAGGGGTGCCCAGCTTGGGGTTGCCGAAAATCAGCAATTGCGAAGCCCCCAGCTCCAGCTCCGCCTTCCGGGCGCCTGCGCCATGGTCGACGCGGGCAAAGACGGTGGCGCCGGCACCCTCAACGGCGGCCTGCAGCGCATCCATGGTCTCCGCCACAGGTTTATGGCTGGGTATTTGCATCAGGTCTGCGGCGGCGGGCAATGCGGACATGAGGGCGATGGCTCCGGCAACGATAAGGGGTTTTGTCATAACGGCTGCTCCAAAATGTACGGTGATGATACGAAAACAAGGGAACGGGCGCCGGCAGGCAATTCACATCTGCGGCATCGGCGTGTCCTCGCCGCCCTGAAAATACAGCGGGCGCCGCAATGCGCTGGACACCACGGCCCGCATCCCGGACCAAAACGCGCACAGGCTGCCATATCTGTTGCGATTCCAGCATGGTTTGCGTACCCACGGGGCCAAGCAGTTCGAAAGGCACGGCATCATGCTGAAAACCCGTATCATTCCCTGTCTCGACGTCGCCGACGGGCGCGTGGTCAAGGGTGTCAACTTTGTCGGCCTGCGCGATGCGGGCGATCCGGTGGAATCGGCCAAGGCCTATGATGCGGCCGGTGCGGATGAGATCTGCTTTCTCGACATTCATGCGACGCATGAAAACCGCGGCACCATGTTCGACGTGGTGCGCCGCACCGCCGAGCAGTGCTTTGTGCCGCTGACCGTGGGCGGAGGGGTGCGCAGCAAGGACGACGTGCGCGCGCTGCTGCTGGCAGGCGCCGACAAGGTCTCCTTCAACTCCGCGGCCGTGGCCAATCCGGATGTGATTGCCGAAGCCGCCGATCAGTTCGGCAGCCAATGCATCGTCTGCGCCATCGACGCCAAGACGGTGGCGCCGGGCCGCTGGGAGATTTTCACCCATGGCGGCCGCAAGCCGACCGGCATCGACGCGGTGGAGTTTGCCAAGCTGGTCACAGCGAAGGGCGCCGGGGAGATCCTGCTGACATCGATGGACCGCGACGGCACCAAGTCGGGCTTCAACCTGCCGCTGACACGGGCGATTTCCGACGCGGTGGATGTGCCGGTGATTGCCTCAGGCGGCGTCGGCAACCTGGATCACCTGGTGGAGGGGGTGACCAAGGGCGGCGCCTCGGCGGTGCTGGCGGCGTCGATTTTCCACTTCGGCGAATACACCATCCAGGAAGCCAAGCAGCACATGGCCGCGGCCGGCATCCCGATGAGGCTGTCATGAGTATTCTGCACGATCTCGAAGCCACCATCCTGTCCCGCAAGGGGGCAGATCCGGACAGCAGCTGGACCGCCAAGCTGCTTGCCAAGGGGCCGGAAAAATGCGCCGAGAAATTCGGTGAGGAGGCGATCGAGGCGATCATTGAAGCGGTGAAAGGCGACCGCGGCAAACTGGCCTCGGAAGGCGCTGATGTACTGTATCATTTCCTGGTGATGCTGGCGGCCCGGGATGTGGCGCTGGAGGATGTCCTGCAGATGCTGACCGAGCGTCAGGGCCTGAGCGGCATCGCCGAGAAGGCCAGCCGCCCCAAGGGCTGATCCGTCCCGGACACATGCAGGCAGCCCAGGCCTCCCGCGCCGGACAGATGCACTTGCCTGCGGCAAGCACAAGCTCTCCGCCTTGGGCGTGGCGCCGCTGCGCGGCGCAGAGCCTCCGCTGCCGGGCCCTTAAAGGTCAGGATTTCCCTTAGGCCCTTTCACGATTGTTTTGAGGCTTGCCATGTAAATGGCAAGCCGCGCCGCGCAGCGGCGCCCGGCCCAACCGTGAAGGCCGCCCCGAAGGGCGGCAGGCATGGGCGGGAGCACCTCCGCCCTGCCGCAGCCTCAAAGCTTCGAGGAAATGATCCCGGTGGCAAAACCGCCAAAACGCAGTTCTCCGAACAGGCGCTGGTATTCGATCTTGGGGCAGCGGTTCTGGATCACAGTGACACCGCGCGCCTCTGCCCTTGCAGCGGCTTCGGCATGTTCCACACCGATCTGCATCCAGATAGTCTGCAGCTCAGGGAACCGCTCCAGCGCCTCGTCCACAATGGGCGGCACCGCCTCGGAACGGCGGAAGATGTCGACCATGTCCACCGGCACATCGATTTCAGAAAGGCCGGCCCGCACTGTTTCCCCGAACAGCATCTTGCCTGCATGGCCGGGGTTCACAGGAATCACCCGGTAGCCTTTGAGCCCCAGATACCGCGCCACGTAATAACTGGGGCGCACCGGGTTCATCGACACACCGACCACGGCCACTGTCTTGGCCCGCTGCAGGACCGCTTTCAGATGGTTATCACTGTATTCCGTCATGCCGCGCACCCTAGCCCTGCCTTCCGCATCCGCAAAGCCGGATTCACCTCCGGCCCAGAAAAAAGCGCCCGGACGAACCGGGCGCTAGGTATGGAACGAGGGACAGTGAAAAAGATCTGCGGTGGTTCCATTCCGCAGTCCCTATTGAATATGGGCCACAGTTGAAAAAATAAAAGACCACCTCTCGCATTTGTGAGGTGACAGGCTATTTGCGCAGAACCGCAGGCCAGTGGGCACGCCCATCCGCAATCAATTGCACGGTGTCTGCGCGCCACAGATGATGAACCCTTCGGTTGTTCAGAAGATACAGATCTCCGTCCACGATGGCCCAGATCTGCGGGTTTCCGTCATGCAGCTGCCCCTGCGACACTGCATAGGCGCAATAGCCGCCAAAGGCTGGCGCAAAGGCCCGGGGATTGGCCTCGAACAGCGCCTGATTGCGGGCCGAGGCAAAGCGCCAGACGGCACCCTTCCACATCACCGCATGGCTGCGCCGTCCGGGCTCTGCCGCGCCGTGTTCGAAGAACGCAACTGCATCATAGCCGCCGATAGCGACCCCTGCGCGAGAGGAGTAAACAGCAGCATCCGCCCGCACCGTCCCCGGCAGGGACATCACCATCACCGCAACGGCCATCAGGACCAGACGCAAGGTCACATTGCACTCCATTCACTTGCTGCAACAGACTTCTGACTCTGCCGCACCGCTCCGCCTTTGCAAAGGCGGCATACGCAGATGTGATCAGCCTGTGACGGCCGGCACCGCGGCCCTACCGGGCGATAGAGGCATAAAGCGCGATGGCGGCCGCGTTGGACACATTGAGCGAGCCAAAGCCGCCCGCGGCGTCAATCTTGACCAGCCCGTCAACGGTCTCCTTGGTTTTCTGCCGCAGTCCCGGGCCTTCGGCGCCCAGCACCAGGGCCACAGGCAGGTGCTTCTTGCCGTCCAGCGCGGCCTCGACGGTCTGATCCGCCTCGCCGTCCAGCCCCAGCACGATGAAGCCCATCCGCTGCAGTTCGGTGATGGTATCAGACAGGTTGCGCATCCGCAGGTAGGGCTGGCGTTCCAGCGCGCCGCTGGCGGTCTTGGCCAGCGCCCCGGTTTCCGGCGCCGAGTGATGGCGGGTGCCGATCACCGCGCTGGCACCCAGCACCTCGGCCGAGCGCAGAATCGCGCCGACGTTATGCGGATCGGTCACCCGGTCCAGCAGCAAGACCCGCGGCGCCTCGCGGCCGATGCAATTTTCTGCCAGGCCGCCCCAGTTCAGCGGCTTCACTTCCAGCGCCGCGCCCTGATGCACCGACTGCGCATCGATCGGCGGATTGAACTTGCGCGGGTCGATCACCTCGGCCTCGACGCCCGAGGCCGCAATCGCATCGGACAGTTTCACTTCGGCGTTCATGGTCACCATCAGGCGCAGTTTTTCCCGCTGGGGATTCATCAGCGCATCGCGCACCGCATGCAGCCCGAACAGCCATACAGTTTCTGCCGTAGCGGCCTTTTTGGACTGTTCTTTTTCGACGACCCATTTGGGTTTCTTGGACATTTTGCTCTCCAGCAGAAAGAATTTCCGGGCGCTTTGAAAAACTTGCGATTTTCCTGTTGACGCCCGTTTGGCCTGCTAGTAATCACGCCTCCACGTCAGGTGCAACACTCACCTGACAGTGGGCGACAGGCCGCAAGGTGTGGCAGGGGACTGTAACTCCCTCGCGGAGACGCACGCCTGGTTCGATTCCAGGGTCGCCCACCATCTTCTCTCTTTTACAGACCGGACGATGGTGGTTCAGCTGCAAGCTGAACAGGCTGAACGCTGCCCGGCACAGCAAAAAGCCCGCATGAAGTTCGCGGGCTTTCCAATTGATTTAGAATGCGAATGTGCCGGTCAGGCGGTTTCGGCCACGGCCTGGTCTGCCCAGGCGATCAACGCGTCCAGATCCGGCCCCGCCGCCACCGCCATGCCGTCGGCAAAAGCCTGGAACGGCTCCACATTCATTTTGTTGACGCCGGAAATCACCGGAATGCCCAATGCCAGCGCCTCCCCGATGATGGGGCGCATGCCGCGTCCGTCGGCCTCATGCTTGCCGAATTTATTGACGATCATCAGCTGCGGCCGCGGTTCGGATTGCAGCGCGGCCGAGACCTTCCCGACCGCCCGCTCCAGCGCTTCCGGGTTCAGCCGGCAGCCGCGGGCACCCGCGCCCAGGGATTGCGAAATCCGGATGGTTTCGCCGTCTGGCAGAACCCGCACATCCATGTCGCAGAGTTCCTTGTCGTAGCATTCCACATTGGTCTGCACGATGCCCGCCAGGCGAAAGCCCTTGGCTCGCAGTTTCTCTGCCAGCTCACTCAGCAATCGGTCGGTGGCACCGCGTTCTTGGGTCATCACATAGGCCAGGTGCATCGGTTACTCTCTCCAGTCTCGTGTCTTTTCATAGGTGGTCATACGGCGTGCAGGGTCAACCCCTACCAGGGCAGAGGCTGATAGCCGATGACCGGCGCGTGCAGGATCAGCAGGATCAGGAAAACCGCTGCCGCCGGCACCGCCTCAAGCATTGCAGGGCGCAGGCGCGCTAGATTCAGCCGCGCTGTATTGCGGCTGAGACGGTTCCATTCGCCCTGCCCCAGCCGGCGCTGTGTGCGGCTGTCGATCAGTCCCATGCCGATCCAGGCAAACCCCGCGAACAGGCCGAACAGGATCACATGTGCCAGATCGCCATTGGCCAGCAGATGCGCCCCGGCCCACAGCGCCATCGCGGCCAGCAGCGGATGGCGGCTGACCGCCAGAATGCCGGGATCCGCCGGATCAAAGGCCCGCAGCCCCAGGCCCCCGAAACTGAACGGGTTCTGCCGCATCATCCCCGCCACAGCCAGCAGGCAGGCCAGCGGCATAAGCAGAAGCGGCGCCCAGCGCAAGAGGTTCCAATGTGGCAGCACCCCGGCATAAGGCGCCCGTGCCGCCGCCACGGCCAGCCAGGCCAGAATTGCCAGCGACAGCAGGCTGTAGGCGATGGTATAGCCGCCCAGCCCCAAGTGGCGCACCAGCCAGGACCGCACCGGCGGGCGCACCGGGATCGCGTGGCTGAGCAGAAACAGTGCCAGCGCCGCGGTGAATTCAAGCCAGCCCATCGGGGTTTCTCCAGAATTAGATCAGTCTCGATCAAGGCTATACGCGGGCGGGCAGTATAGAACGTTGCCCCAGATCAAAAAAGGGCGCCGCCGGGGCGCCCTTCTCATGTCGCTGCAGCCAGGCTTACAGCCCCAGCGCCTTGCGCCGCTCCTCGGCAAAGCCCTGCACCATGCGGTCGGCAATCAGCGCCAGGATCGCCATCGCCGCCCCGGCGGAAATGCCCAGCCCGACATCCGCCTGCCCCAGCGCCAGATAAATCGATTGGCCCAGGCCGGTGGTGCCGATCAGCGCCGCAATCACCAGCATTGCAAAGGCGTAAAGGATGGTCTGGTTCAGCCCCAGCAGGATCGACGGCGCCGCATAAGGCGCGCGAATGTCCTTGAGCGTCTGCCATCTGGTGGCACCGGAGGCGGTTGCGGCCTCGATCATCTCTTCCGGCGTTGCGACCAGCCCATGCCGGGTGTAGCGGATCATCGGCACGATGGCATAGGCGATGATCGCCAGGAAGGCCGAGAACTCGCCGATCTGGAACACCATCAGCACCGGAATCAGGAAGACGAACAGCGGGATCGTCTGCAGCATGTCGCAGATCGGGCGCACCACCCGCCACAGGCCCGGCGACACCGCCGAGGCAAGGCCGATCGCGCCGCCCATCACCGCGCAGGCAAACACCGCAGCACCGGAGAGATACAGCGACAGCAGCGCCCGCTCCCACAGGCCGGAGATCAGGATGGTACCGAGCAGGACCACGGTCAGGATCGCCAGCCCGCGCCCGCCAGCCACCCAGCCCAGCGCCCCGGCGCCCACCAGCACAAAGGGCCAGGGCAGCTGCGAGATACCCGTTTCCAGCATGCCGGCGGCAATCAGCAGCATCACGCCCAGCGCCAGTCGGCCGCGCAGGGCCAGGACCAGCCCCGCAGCGGCGGCCGCCGCAAACAGTCCCAGGCTCATCGCCGGGGTCCAGGCAAAGCCCCAGGTGAAGGGCAGCACCGCCTGATCCAGCCCGATCCGCAGCGGCAGCAGCACATAGAACAGCACGTTGGTCTTCAGCGCCGTCAGCGCATCGGCATTTGCAGTGGTAAAGGCCGACAGCCCCCTGTCCACACTGTCCGCCACCGGGTTGAACAGGGCATAGGCGCCGGGCTGCTGAAGGCTGCCCCAGAAGGCCGCACTCACCGCCGCGCCGGTGGCCAGAATGCCCCAGGCGATGCGCGGGTCGTGTTTCTCGCGCCGGTCTTCGGTCAGGGTGCCGCTCATCCGGTCGATCAGGATTGCAAAGATCACGATCACCAGCCCCGCCAGCAGGCTTTGGCCGAACTGCGCCTTGCGCATGGTCAAAAGGACCTCCCAGCCGATATCGTCAAAGCCGCCGATCACGGCGGCGATGATCACCATCGACAGCGCCGCCATCAGGCATTGGTTGACACCGACCATGATCTGCTGCCCGGCGGAGGGGATCTCGCACTGGAACAGCTGCTGAAGGCGGGTGCCGCCGGCCATGACGGCGGCCTCCTTGATCTCGGGCTCCACCCGCTCCAGGCCAAGCAGCACATTGCGGGCCATTGGCGGCGCGGCATAGATGGCGGAGGCAATCAGCCCCACCACCGGGCCAAAGCCGAACAGCACCAGCAAGGGGGTGAGATAGGCAAAGGTCGGAACCGTCTGCATGATGTCCAGCAGCGCCTGCACCGGTTTGCGGATCTTCGGGTATTCATTGGCCAGGATGCCGATGCTGCCGCCGATGATTAGCGCCAGCGGTACCGAGACCGCGACCAGCGCCAGCGTGTTCATGCTCTCGGGCCAGTAGCCCGACGCCAGCACGAACCCCAGACCTGCGATGGCCATCAGCGCCATCCGCACCCCGCCCAGGGTCCAGGCCAATGCCGCGGTGGCGCAGATGACCAGCGGCCAGGGGGTGTTGCTCAGCACGTAATTGGCGGCTTCCATCGGATAGAACATCAGCGCCGAGAAACTGCGGGCCGCAGGTTTGATCAGCGCCAGGAACCACTCCATGGCGGCCCCCACCCAGTCGGTGGCGGGCAGCACCCAGGCGGCGGGAAATTTCATCAGCCAAGGCACACTGCTTTCCAAAAGCAGGCACAGAGCGCCAACCGCCGCTGCGATCAGCGCCGCCGCGGCGCCTTTTGTCAGACCCGCCATCAGCCCTGCTCCACCTGCAGCGCCGCCGCCAGGTCTGCCGGGTTCACAACGCCAACCAGCTGGCCGTCCGCCGACCGGACCGGCACCGGATCGTACAGCTCCATGCAGCGTGCCAGGGCGGCATCCAGCGTCATGTCCTGACGCAGGCCGGGATCATCGGCGCCATAAACCAGCTCCGCACCGGTTTCCATCACCGAGGCCACACGGGCATGGCGGCCCTTAGCCACATCCTTGGAAAACTCGCGCACGTAATCATCCACCGGGCGCAGCACGATGTCGGCCGGCGTGCCGATCTGCACAATCCTGCCATCGCGCATGATGGCGATGCGGTCGGCCAGTTTCAGCGCCTCGTTGATGTCATGGGTGATGAAGACGATGGTGGTCTTCAGCTTGGCCTGGATCTCGAGGAATTCATCCTGCAGCTGCCGCCGGATCAGCGGGTCGAGTGCCGAGAACGGCTCATCCAGGAACCAGACCGAGCAATCCGCCACCAGTGAGCGGGCAATGCCGACCCGCTGGCGCTGGCCGCCGGACAGCTCGCGCGGGTAGTGGTTTTCGCGGCCGCGCAGGCCGACCAGAGTGATCACCTCTTCCGCCTTGGCCTGCCGTTGCTTTTTCTTCACCCCCTGGACCCGCAAGGGATAAGCAACATTTTCGACGACCGTCATATGCGGGAACAGGCCAAAATGCTGGAACACCATACCCAGCTTTTTGCGGCGCAGTTCGATCAGCCGCTTGGCGCTGGCCTCGACGATGTTTTCGCCGTCGATGCGGATTTCACCACCGGTTGGGTGCAGCAGATGCGAGATGCAACGGATCAGGGTCGACTTGCCGGAGCCCGACAGCCCCATGATCACAAACAACTCCCCTTCCCTCACTTGAAAGGAAGCATTCTGAACCGCCGGGATCAGCCCCTTGCGGCGCAGCTCCCCGGCAGCGTCATGCGGCGAGTGATGGTTTGCCAGCGCCTCTTTCAAGGCGCTGCCTGCGTCATTGCCAAACACCTGCCAGACATTCCGGCAGGTGATGGCAGGCGTGCCGGTGCCGGCTTCAGGGCCGCTCACTGGGCAGGGCTCACTTGATCGCGGCGTCGACAACCGGGCGCCACTTGGCCTCATTCTCGGCCAACCAGGCAGCAACCACCTCTTCAACCTTGCCGCCGTCCACATCAATCGCACCCATCATCGGCTGCTGGTCTTCCACAGCCAAAGTGTAATTCGACAGGATCTCATAGGCTGCAGGCCAGGTTTCCTCAGTGCCGGACCAGGCCGCCTTGAAGATGCGCGAGGGCGAGAAATCGCAATCATTCACCGCGTTCGGGTTCGGGCCCCAGGCCGGATCCGTGAAACAGGCCTCTTCGCCCGGCGGCAGATCGACAAATTTCACATCATAGGCCGACATCGCCCAATGCGGCTGCCAGAAGGTGACCAGCAGCGGCGTCTTGCGTTCAGTCGCAGCGCGCAGTTCAACGATCAGGGCGGCCTCGGAGCCCGCAGGCACGGCCTTGAACGGCAGGTCCAGCCCGGCCATGCGGTCGGCGCCAGGCGTGCCCCAGTCGGCGGGATAATCCACCAGGCGGCCATTGGGCAGGGTTTCCGCGGTGGCGAACTGCATCGCGCAGTCCTTCAGCGCTTCCCAGGCCGGCAGGCCGGGGCAGATCTCGGCCACATGCGCCGGATAGGCGATGCCTTCGCGCGCGTTCAGCTCCAGATCGCCGAGTTCGACCACGGTGCCCTCTTCGATCTTCTTGGCATATTCATCCGAGACGTTCGACGACCAGATTTCCAGCGTCGCGTGAATGTCGCCATCGGCAATCGCCTGGAACTGGTTCAGCATCCCGGCCGAGACAAATTCCACCTCATAGCCCGCGGCCTCCAGCATCCCGGCGGCAATATGGGTGGTCACATGCTGGCCGGTCCATTCATTGACTGCCAGCTTGATCGGCTTGCTGGTATCGCCGAGTTCCGCCGCCGAGGCAAAACCCGCAGCAACCGTCATTGATGCGGCGCCCAGCGCCAGCGCATATCCTTTGAAGTTCATTATTCTACTCCCTGTCAGTGGCCTTGCGCCGCCGATTGCCCGGCTTGGCGCCTGTTTTGGACCCCGGTGGTTCATGGCTGCCGCTGGCCTTGCGGCTGATCTTGTTGTTGCCATCAGACGCCCACGTTCCAAGTGTGGCCGGGGATAATGCAAGTATTGGAACATATTACGACGGTTTGTCGAGCCGATGCGGCAGGAAATGCGAAATATTCCGATTAACGGTTTAAGTTCTTGTGCAATCAGTCAAGTTCCAAAAGCACCCTGCTCCGCGCAACTGACGCCTGCATCCGGCATAGCGCGGCAGCGGATACCGCTTCAAGCCATTGCGCGCAAACAACAGCAGCGCCCCCGCCCGGGGCGGGAGCACTGAAACCGGAAACCGGGCCCGGCGGGTCAGGACCGGCCCTTGCCGGTGGCCTCCTCGACAATCGGCATCCACTTGGCCCGGTTCACTGCCAGCCAGCCGCGGGCCGCGCCCTGCGGGGTTTCGCCCCGGACATCCACCAGGCCGATCAGCGGCTGCTGGTCCCAGATACTCAGCTGATAGTTCTTCAGGATCTCATGGGCAGCCGGCCAGCGCGCCTTGAATCCGGACCAGCTCGCCTTCATCACCCCGCCGCGGTAAAAGTCGCAATCGCCTGCGGCCTTGGGGTTCGGCCCCCAGGAGGGATCAGTGAAACAGGCGGGTTCCGGCTTCGGCAGGCGCACAAATTGCAACGCATAAGATGACATCGCCCAGTGCGGCGCCCAGAAGGTGGCGATCACCGGGCGCTTTTCCTTATAGGCGTTCTGGAATTGCTCAATGATTGCGGCCTCGGAGTCGGCGGCAACCACATCAAACGGCAGGCCCAGGGCCCGGATCCGGTCCGCCCCCGGCGACCCCCAGGATTCCGGATAGCCGACGTAGATACCGCGCTTGCCCTTGCCATCTGCCGAGAAGATACCTGCGCAGTCGCGCAGCGCCTCCCAATCCGGCAGGCCAGGGCACATCTGCGCCACATAGGGCGGGAAAACCACACCATTGCGGGCGTCCAGCCCCATGTCGCCCAACTCATCAACGCGGCCGGCATCGCGCACGGCGTAATAGTCCTCCGGGCTGCTGGTGGTCCAGATCTCCATTAGAGCGTGGACATCACCTGCGGCCAGCTCGTCATAGATGGCGGCCGGATCCGACTCCACGTATTCCACCGTATAGCCTGCCTCTTCCAGCATGCCGCCGGCGATGTATGTCGACAGATGCTGGCCGGTCCAGTTGTTCAGCGACAACCGGATCGGCGTCCCCGCATCCCCCATGTCGGCTGCGTGAACAGCCCCTGAAACCGCCAGCGCCCCCAGCGCTGCCGCAAACGCTTTGAAATTCATTAGCGCCACTCCCGTACTGCCAGTATTTCCACCCGCCGCACCCCCGGGCACGGCTCTGGATCCGGTATAGCGGGCGGGAGTTGACAAAGGTTAACACGCGGCCGGAAGCGGCGGTCCTATGGCGCGGAAAAAACCTAAAACTTGCCTCAACCGCGGAGCACGCAAACTGGCTGCCTTGGCCGGCTAGCCGGTCCTGCGCGCCGCCAGCAGCACCGGATCATAGGTCAGCGGCAGCTTGCCGCCCCGGCCGAAGCGCTGCCGGTAGCTGTCCTCGAATTCCTGCAGCCGCCCGCGGCTCCAGCTTTGCTGGGCGTGGCCGTTGACGCCGGTCCGGCGCAGGTGTTTCAGCAGGTCCAGGGCGGTATCGAACTCCAGCACCGCCGGCTGCTGCCTGACGGCCCGAATCTCCAAGCCTTCCGGCAGCACCGACGGCCATTCCCCGGCGTCCAGATAGCTGGGTGCGGCGGCGGCTGACCCCAGCGCAGCCAACTCGCGGAACTGGTTGCGGCCAAAGCCGGACAGCGCCAGCCAGCCGCCGGGTTTCAGCCGCGCCGCCAGCCGGGCGGTCAAGGCCGGCAGGTCCGCGACCCACTGAACAGTCGAGGCTGAGGCGATCAGGTCAAACTGCTGCGGCAGCGGCAGGGTCTCGACAGCGCCGGCCTCGAACCGGGACTGCGCCGGGGCTGCGCCCCCCAGCGCCTGCAGCGCCTGCGCCGCCTCGGGCACCAGGTCATTCAAAAGCAGGCTGCCGGCCGTGAACCGCTGCAGCAATTGCCGGGTCAGATGGCCGGTGCCGCAACCGAACTCCAATACCGCCTCGAACCGGCGGGGCGCGCCCTGTGCTTGCAGCAGACCGGCAAGCTGCGCCGCAATGTCCGCCTGCACGGATGCGGTGCCATGGTAGCTTTTCAGCCCGCGGCGGAAGCTTTGGCGCACACGTCCCTGATCCAGCTGAGGCGGCAGCGTGTCTTTCACTGGAACAGCTCCTCCCAGTGCGAGAAGCGGTCAAAGGGCGCATGCGGCGCATCCAGATGCGATACGTTCTGCCCTGCCCAGGCCCGTGCCAGGTTGGCCGGCGGGAATATCTTGTCGCCGGAGCTGATCCAGACGCTGTCAAAACGCATCTGCGGCGCATCCCCGCGGCGCTCAACCGCCAGGAGCTCGGTGCGGCGCGCCTCCACGTCCAGCGCCTCGGCCTTTTGCTCAGCGCCGAACACGCGGGTCAGAAAGCTTTGGTAGCTTTCCAGGCTCAGCGTCTCCATTGTCCTGCGGAACACCGCAGGCGGAATGCCCGCACCGCGGTTCACAGGCTGCAAACTGCCGTTCACTGCCGCCTTGCGCCGGAACGGGTCAGGCCGCCCCTGCTGCCAATGGCCATAAGAGGCGACGCCGAAAGACCAGGCCAGCAGGCTGACCTGCCCGTAACCGGACAGGTCCGGCAATTCCGCGTCCAAATCGGTGTAACCGCTGGCAAACAGGATGTCCTGCGCGCCGTCCAGATGCCAGAACACCTCCGGCCCCACAGCCCAGCCGCCGAAGACCACGATGGCCTCGGCCGCACTGTTCTGTTTGAGCCAGCGGAATTCCATCGCTACAGCTCCCGCGCCAGCCGCAGCATGCCCGCGGTGATTTCGCTCAGCTGATCCGGGGACGTGATGAAGGGCGGCATGGTATAGATGTTCTTGCCGAACGGGCGCAGGAAGACGCCCATGTCATGCGCCCGGGCATGGGCTTCGTCCGCCGAGACCGCATGCGCCATCTCGATGACACCGATCGCACCCAGAACCCGCACATCCGCCACATTCGGCAGATCCCGCGCAGGCGCCAGTTCAGCCAGCATCTGCTGGCCAATCGCGGCAACGGTGCCGCGCCAGTCCTGCCCGGTGAGCAAATCCAGCGAGGCCTTGGCCGCAGCGCAGGCCAGCGGATTGGCCATATAGGTCGGCCCATGCATGAAGATCCCGGGATTACCGCCGCCAACCCCTTCCGCAACGCGGTCGTTCGTCATGGTGCAGGCAAAGGAAATATGACCGCCGGTCAGCCCCTTGCCGAGGCAGATGATGTCCGGCTCCACGGTGCAGAAGCCGGTGGCAAACAGCTCACCCGTGCGGCCGAAGCCGGTGGCGATTTCGTCAAAGATCAGCAGGATACCCAGCTCATCGCACAAGCGCCGTGCCTGGTTCAGGTATTCAGGGTGGTAGAAATACATGCCGCCGGTGCCCTGCACCACGGGCTCCAGAATGAAGGCGGCGATACGATCCGTGTTGGCCTCCAGCACCGCGCGCAGTTCTCCCAGCCCGTTTTGCGCCGGATCATCCACCCAATCCTCATGGATGCGGATCGGCGGGCGGCTGACGAAATGCTGCACACTCAGCGCGCCCTGGAACAGGTGGTGCATGCCGGTGTCCGGATCGCAGACGCTCATCGCCTTCCAGGTGTCGCCGTGATAGCCGGAACGGATGGTGGCAAACTCCTTGCGCCCGGGCTGGCCGATGGCGTGCTGGTACTGCACTGCCATTTTCATCGCCACCTCGACCGAGACTGAGCCGCTGTCGCAGTAGAAGATGCGGCTGAGGCTTTCGGGGGTGATTTCCAGCAGCTTGCGGCCCAGCTCAATCGCCGGATCATGGGTCAGCCCGCCGAACATCACATGCGGCAGCGTGTCGAGCTGGTCGTGGATGGCCTGGGTGATCGCCGGGTTTCTGTGGCCGTGCATCATGCACCACCAGGACGACATGGCGTCGATCAGCCGGGTGCCATCATCGAGGGTAATATGCACGCCCTCCGATTCCTTGACCACAAAAGTCGGGCCGGGTTTGGCGACGTTGGTGTAGGGGTGCCACAGATGCTGCTGATCGAATTCCAGCTGGCTGAGGTCGGCCGTCATGCCGGATCTCCCTTGCTCAGCGCCTCGCGGATCAGGTCGAGGTTGATGTTCTCGGCAAAGGCCGTGGCCAGCGCCTCGGCACCCTCTTCGGGGCGCGTTGCGCCTGGACCGCCCGCAGCCGGGCCGCCTGCGTCACTTCCGACACCCGGTGCGCTGCGCAGCGCCTCGATATAGGGCAGCCGCCCCAGATGCGCCGCCTTGCCGAACTGGCAGATGGTTTCCTCCACCTCAGGCTCCGGGTTGCCGATGAAAGCGACGCCAACCACGTCGCTGCCTGCATCCTGCAGCGCCTTCAGCGACAGCAGCGTGTGGTTGATCGTGCCCAGTTGGGTGCCCGCGCACAGGATCACCGGGGCGCCCCAGCGCGCAATCAGGTCCAGATACAGGGCGCGCCGGTTCAAGGGCACCATCAGCCCGCCCGCGCCCTCGGCCACCAGCACGCCATCCACCTGGGGCAGTTCCAGCCTGTCCGGATCGATCTCTGTCTCCTCTGCCTCGGCCGACAGATGCGGCGACGCGGGCAGTTGCAGCAGATAGCCTTCCGGCAGTGCCGGGCGGCCGGACAGGCGGGTGACGATCTGGCTGTCGGTTTCTTCCTCCAGCCCGGATTGCACGGGTTTCCAATAGGTGGCCTCCAGCGCCTGCACCAGCCCGGCAGAGAAGATGGTCTTGCCAATGCCGGTATCGGTTCCGGTTACGACCAGCGTGTTCATGGGCGTCATGGACGTCATGGGCTTGCCTCCAGTTCGCGGGCGAGGTCTTCGAACATCGCGGTGATGACCTCTGCCCCCGTATTCAACGTGATCGACAGCCGCAGCCGTGCGGTGCCGCGCGGCACTGTCGGCGGGCGGATGCCGCGAATGTCATATCCCTGCGCCTGCATTGCGGACGCCAGCGCCATTGTGCGCTTATCATCACCGATCACCACCGGCAGGATCTGGCTTTGAAAGCCCTCCAGCCCGCACAGGCGTCTGGCCTCTGCTTGGGCATGGGTGATCCCCTGCCACGCCTGATCGCGGCGGGCGGGGTTCTGCTGCAGCTCCTGCAAGGCCGCGCGCACCAGCGCCGCGTTCAACGGCGAAGGCGCAGTGGCAAAGATGAACCCGCGCGCCTTGTTGATCAGCGTTTCGACCAGCACCCGCTGGCCGCAGATCAGCGCGCCCGACGCGCCCAGCGCCTTGCCGCAGGTGTGCAGGGACAGCACGTTGGGGCGGTGGGCTATGCCATGCGCCAGCCCGCGCCCCAGATCTCCGAACAGGCCGGAGGAATGCGCCTCATCCACGACCAGCACGGCGCCGTCTGCATCGGCCAAGGCCATCAGCGCGTCCAGCGGCGCCAGATCGCCATCCATGGAATAGACCGCCTCAACCGCGATCCAGACCTGCCCAGTGCCGCCACCTGCGCGCCAGTCGCGCAGCACCTGCCCAGCGTCAGCAGCATCGCCATGGGCAAAGCTGCGGGTCTCGGCCCGGCCCAGCCGCATGCCGTCATGGGTGCTGGCGTGGATCAGCGCGTCGTACAGGACCAGATCGCCCTGTTGCGGCAGGGTCGAGAAGATCGCCTGATTGGCGTTGAAACCGCCGCCCATGAACAGCGCGGCTTCGGTGCCGAAAAATTCTGCAGCCTCAGACTCAAGCCGCTCGTGCTCCGCGTCATTGCCGCGCAGCAGGCGCGCGCCGCCCGCCCCCACCGGCACGCCGCGCGCCAGCGCATCGGCGGCGGCCGCGCGCAGCACGTCGCTGCCCGCCAGGCCGAGGTAGTCGTTGGAAGCAAAGTCATGCCCGTCCCGCGGCATCAGCTGCCGGTAGCGCCCGCGGCTGCGCAGCGCTTCCAGCGACTTTTCATGCCTCGGGAAGGCGCCCGCCATCAGCGGCTGCCGTCACATCCCACCGCCATTGCGGTGATGCCCAGACGGTCGAACAGCTGCTGGTCCTTGTCCTCTTCCGGGTTGTCAGCGGTCAGCAGCGTGTCGCCGACAAAGATCGAATTGGCACCGGCAAAGAAGCACATCGCCTGCATTTCGTCCGACATATCGGTGCGGCCTGCGGACAGGCGCACGTGGGATTTCGGCATCAGGATGCGGGCCAGCGCCACCGAGCGGACAAATTCGATCGGGTCCAGCTTTTCCACATTGGCCAGCGGCGTGTCGGCGATCGGGATCAGCATATTGACCGGCACCGAGTCGGGATGTGCCTCCAGCGTTGCCAGCGCCAGCATCATGTCGATCCGGTCCAGCTGCTGCTCACCCATGCCGACGATACCGCCGGAGCACACTTTGATACCCGCCTCGCGCACCCGGTTCAGGGTGTCGATCCGGTCCGCAAAGGTGCGGGTGGTGATGATTTCGGAGTAATAACGCTCGGAGGTGTCGATGTTGTGGTTGTAGTAATCCAGCCCGGCATCGCGCAGGCGGAACACCTGATCCTCGTCCAGCATGCCCAGGGTCATGCAGGTCTCCATGCCTAGGTCCTTGACGCCCTGTACCATCGCTTCGAGTGCGGCCATGTCGCGGTCCTTGGGCGAGCGCCAGGCGGCGCCCATGCAATAGCGTGTCGCGCCGCCTTCCTTGGCCTTCTTCGCCTCGGCGATCACGCGCTGAACCTCGATCAGTTTGGAGGCCGACAGCTGCGCACCGTTGCGCGCCGACTGCGAGCAATAGGCGCAATCCTCGGCGCAGCCGCCGGTCTTGATGCTGAGGAGCTTGGATTTCTGCACCTGATTAGGGTCGAAATACTGCCGGTGCACCGTGTGCGCCTGAAACAGCAAGTCCATAAAGGGCGTGTTGTAAATCGCTTCCGCTTCTTCGCGGGTCCAGTCGGTGCGGATGGGTGCAGCGTCCAGCATGCTGTCTCCTGTTCTCGTATACCTGTTGGCCATGCGCGGATGGCGTTGCCAAGTTTTATAGATAATTTCATGACCCGCGATCAAGCATCAAAGCCGCGCCGCAGCGATTTGCCCCGCATTTTAACCAACACACCACACAACGCCATGATTTTAATAAATAAAAATAATCTACAAAGATTCCGGTTGACGCGCCCCCTGCGCCTCCCCTACCCCTAAAGCCACGCAGGGGAGTCCCGCCAAGGGGACTGAGAGGCGTTTAGGTGCGGGGCAACCCGAACCGGCGGCGCGACCCTTTGAACCTGACCCAGTTGATACTGGCGTAGGAAGCAAGGACGCGCCTTTTGGCCCCCTGTCCCCGCGGGGACAGCCGTTTGAAACGGGCGCACTCCGGTAAAGCAGGCCTCCTCGCCTGCCGGTTTCCCAAGCCACACCTCATCTGGTGTCTTTTCTGAGTTTTCGGCTTTGAGGAGCACCAAAATGAACGTCCCCAACCCCAAGATCACCACGGGCGCCTTGCCTGCGTCGCGCAAGATCTACGTCAATGGCGAGGTCCACCAGGACATCCGCGTGCCGATGCGGGAAATCTCCACCCACCCCACCGCGGGCGAAGCGCCGCTGCCGGTCTATGACAGTTCCGGCCCCTATACCGACCCGGACGTGCTGACCGATATCCGCCAGGGCTTGCCGCAACTGCGCCGCCAGTGGATCGAAGCCCGCGGCGATGTCGAAGCATACCAGGGCCGCGACGTGAAACCCGAGGACAACGGCTTTGTCGCGGGGGACCGGCTGGTGCCGGAGTTTCCCGTGAAACCCGCGCCGCTGCGCGGCAAGGATGGCGCGGCGCCGACCCAGCTGGCCTATGCCCGCGCCGGCATCATCACCGCCGAGATGGAATACGTCGCGATCCGCGAAAACCAGCTGCGCGAGCTGTCGCCCTGCCACGGCACCCGCGACGGCAATGATTTCGGCGCCAATATCCCCGACTACGTGACCCCGGAGTTTGTGCGCTCGGAAATCGCCGCCGGCCGCGCCATCATCCCGGCCAACATCAACCACCCGGAAATCGAACCGATGATCATCGGCCGCAACTTCCTGGTCAAGATCAACGCCAATATGGGCACCTCCGCCGTCACCTCTTCGATGGAGGAAGAAGTCGACAAGCTGGTCTGGTCGATCCGCTGGGGCGCCGACACGGTGATGGACCTGTCGACCGGCCGCAACATCCACAACACCCGCGAGTGGATCGTGCGCAACAGCCCCGTGCCGATCGGCACCGTGCCGATCTATCAGGCGCTGGAAAAGGTCAACGGTATTGCCGAGGACCTGACCTGGGAAGTGTTCCGCGACACGCTGATCGAACAGGCGGAACAGGGCGTCGATTACTTCACCATCCATGCGGGCGTGCGGCTGCACATGGTGCCGATGACGGTGGAGCGGGTGACTGGGATCGTGTCGCGCGGCGGCTCGATCATGGCCAAGTGGTGCCTGCATCACCACAAGGAGTCGTTCCTGTACGAGCATTTCGAGGAAATCTGCGACATCTGCCGCCAGTACGATGTGAGTTTCTCGCTGGGTGATGGGCTGCGCCCCGGCTCGATTGCGGATGCCAACGACGAGGCGCAGTTTGCCGAGCTGGAAACCCTGGGCGAGCTGACCAAGATCGCCTGGGCCAAGGATTGCCAGGTGATGATCGAGGGGCCGGGCCATGTTGCCATGCACAAGATCAAGGAAAACATGGACAAGCAGCTGGAGTGCTGCCACGAGGCGCCGTTTTACACGCTTGGCCCGCTGACCACCGACATCGCACCGGGTTATGACCATATCACCAGCGGCATCGGGGCGGCGATGATCGGCTGGTTCGGCTGCGCGATGCTGTGCTACGTGACGCCCAAGGAACACCTTGGGCTGCCAGACCGCGACGACGTGAAAACCGGGGTCATCACCTATAAGATCGCGGCCCATGCGGCGGATCTGGCCAAGGGTCTGCCGGGCGCACAGCGCCGCGACGATGCGCTGAGCCGCGCCCGGTTCGAATTCCGCTGGGAGGATCAGTTCAACCTGTCTCTGGACCCCGACACCGCGCGGGAGTTCCACGACCAGACTCTGCCCAAGGAAGCCCATAAGGTCGCCCATTTCTGCTCCATGTGCGGGCCGAAGTTCTGTTCGATGCGGATCAGCCACGACATCCGTGCCGAGGCGCAGAAGGAAGGCATGGAGGCGATGGCCGCCAAGTTCCGTGAGGGCGGCGAGCTGTATGTGCCTGCCGCCGAGGCCGCCGCGGCCAAGACGGAACCGGCGGAATGATCACCATTGCAGGCGCGGGCCTTGCCGGCCTCGCCTGCGCCTATGAGCTGGCGCAGCGCGGGGCGCGGGTCACTGTCTATGAACGGGGGAAAGCGCCCGGGGACAGCAGCGTCGCGCGTTTTGCCGGCGGCATGCTGGCGCCCTGGTGCGAACGCGAAAGCGCCGAGGAGCAAGTGATCACCCTCGGCAGCCGCGCCTTCGACTGGTGGGCCAGGGTCACCCCGGTCCACAGGCGCGGCACGCTGGTGGTGGCGCCACCCCGCGACCGGGCAGAGCTCAGCCGCTTTGCCCGCCGCACCACGGGCCATCGCAGCGTCGAGGGGGCGGAGATCGCGGCGCTGGAACCGGTGCTGGCGGGGCGGTTCGCGCAGGGGCTGTTCTTTGACGGCGAGGCGCACCTGGACCCGCGGCGCGCCTTGCGCGACCTGAGTGCCAAGGTGCAAGAAACGGGGAGTGAGATCCGCTATGGCACCCCTGCCCCGGCGGGTGTCACACTGGACTGCACCGGCATGGCGGCACCCCTGCCCGGCCTGCGCCCGGTGCGCGGCGAGATGGCTGTCCTGCAGTGCCCTGAGGTGGAGATCAGCCGCACCCTGCGTCTCTTGCATCCGCGGATGCCGCTGTACCTTGTTCCCCGCGGGGACGGGCATTTCATGATCGGCGGCACCATGATCGAGAGCAGCTCGGTCCGGGCCATCAGCCTGCGATCACTCAGTGAGCTGCTGAATGCCGCCTTTACCCTGCATCCCGCCTTTGCAGAGGCCAGTGTGGTGGAGACCGGCGCAGGGCTGCGCCCGGCCTATCCCGACAACCTGCCGCGGCTGACCGAACAGGACGGCACGCTCTACCTGAACGGGCTTTACCGCCACGGTTTTCTGCTGGCGCCCGCGATGGCACAGCAGGCCGCGGATCAACTGTTACCGGAGACATCGGATGAAAATCATCGTGAACGCCAAACCGCATGAGATATCCGCAACCGACCTGAAAGCGGCGCTGCACGAGCTGGGCTTTGCCTGCTCGTCCGTGGCGACTGCACTGAACGGCACTTTCGTCGCCCGCGGCAACCGCGAAGCGGTCCAGCTGAGCGAAGGCGACAGACTGGAAGTGCTCGCCCCGATGCAAGGAGGCTGAGATGCAATTCTACGGAACAGAAATCAGCTCCCGCCTGCTCCTGGGCACGGCGCAATACCCATCGCCTGCCATTCTGGCGGCGGCGGTGAAATCCAGCGGCACCGGGATCATCACCGTCAGCTTGCGCCGGGAAAGCACTGACGGCTCCGGCGCCGGCTTCTGGGACGGCCTGCGCGAGACCGGCTGCAGGATCCTGCCCAATACCGCAGGCTGCCATTCCGTGCAGGAGGCGGTGACCACCGCCCATATGGCGCGGGATCTGTTCGGCACGCCTTGGATCAAGCTGGAGGTGATCGGCCATTCGGACACGCTGCAGCCGGATGTGTTCGGGCTGGTCGAGGCGGCGCGCGTCCTTTGTGCAGACGGCTTTCAGGTCTTCCCCTACACCACTGACGATCTGGTGGTCGGCGAGAAGCTGCTGGAGGCCGGATGCGAGCTGCTGATGCCCTGGGGGGCGCCGATCGGCTCCGGCCAGGGAATGCGCAACCCGGATGCGCTCAGGGCGATGCGGGCGCATTTCCCGGAAGTGCCGCTGATTGTCGATGCCGGCATCGGGCGGCCCTCGGATGCCGCGCAAGCGATGGAGCTGGGCATGGACGCGGTGCTGCTGAATACCGCCGTTGCCAAGGCCGGCGACCCGGCCCGGATGGCTGCGGCCATGGCGCAGGCAATTGAGGCCGGGCGCGCGGGATATGAGGCCGACCCGATGGAGCGGCGCGACATGGCAGTGCCCTCGACCCCTGTTCTCGGCTTGGCGGAGTTTGCATGATGGAACGGTTTTACCTGATCACGGGCCACGTCGGCCGGCTGGAGCTGCTGGTGCCCCATGGGGCCAAACTGGTGCAGCTGCGCATCAAGGATGAGCCTGAGGCCGAAGTGCGCCGCCAGATCGCCCGCGCCCGCGACTTCTGTGCAGTGCATGACGCACAGCTGGTGGTGAATGACTTCTGGCAGGCGGCGCTGGATCTGAACTGCAACTTTGTCCACTTGGGGCAGGAAGACATGGACAGTGCCGACTTTGCCGCGCTACGCCGTAAAGGCGTGCGTTTTGGCTTGTCGACCCATGACGAGAGCGAGCTGGAGCGTGCCCTGTCCTTCGGACCTGCCTATGTCGCGCTGGGGCCGGTTTATCCGACGCTGCTGAAGAAGATGAAATGGGACCCGCAGGGGCTGGAGCGGGTGACGCGCTGGAAGCAGATAGCCGGGGAGACTCCTCTGGTCGCGATTGGCGGGCTGACGCCCGTGCGGCTGCCCGGGGTGTTTGCTGCAGGCGCCGACAGCGCGGCGGTCGTGACCGACATTCAGCTGGCCGATGACCCCGAGTTCCGCACCCGCGAATGGGTTGCGGCCTGCCGCACATGAGCCGCTACGCGCGCCAGATGATCCTGCCCGATGTTGGCACTGAGGGTCAGGAACGGCTGGCCCGCGCGCATGTGCTGGTGGTCGGCGCCGGCGGGTTGGGCTGCCCTGTGCTGCTCTATCTGGGCGCCGCCGGGGTCGGCCGTATCACCGTGATGGACGGCGATATGGTGGAAGAGAGCAACCTGCACCGGCAGGTTCTTTATACCATGGGCGACCTTGGCCGGCCCAAGGCAGCGGCCGCGCGGCGGCAGCTGCTGGCGGCCAATCCGTCGCTGCAGGTGACAGCGCAGGTTGCGCCTTTGGATGCGGCCAATGCTGCCGGTATGGTGGCGGCAGCTGATCTGGTGGTGGATGCAGCCGACAGTTTTGCGGTGTCCTATGTCCTTTCGGATGCATGCCGGCAGCAGGGCAAGGTGCTGATCTCGGCCTCTGCCCTGGGGCAATCGGGGTATGCCGGGGGATTTTGCGGCGGCGGGCCATCCTTGAGGGCGGTGTTCCCGGACCTGCCTGCGCGTGCGGCGACCTGTGCAACCGCCGGTGTCATGGGCCCGTCGGTCGGCATGATCGGCGCGCTGCAGGCCCAGCTGGCCCTGAAGTCTCTGCTGAATCACCAGCCGTCCCCGCGGGGACAGTTGTTTGTTTTCCGGCTGGAGGACCTGCAGGTGAGCAGCTTCCGCTTTGACGAGGCGGAAGAGCCGGAGGGGGCCCTGCCCTTTGTCGCGGCCTCGCAAATCACTGCGGCGGATACGGTGATCGAACTGCGCGATGCCGCCGAGGCGCCCGGCCTGCCCGCCCCGCGCGCACGCCGGATTGCCCGGGCGGATCTGCTGACGGCAGAGCTGCCGACCAAAGGGCGGATCGTTCTGTGCTGCCGCACCGGCCTGCGCGCCTGGGCGGCGGCCGCGGAGCTGAAGGCTGCGGGTTACGGCAACCTCGCCCTGCTGGCCGCAGGACACAGCGCATGACTGTGATCCTGGCAATCGGCGGCACCGACAGCAGCGGCGGCGCCGGCCTGACCCGGGATACCGCCATGGCAGCCGGGCTTGGGGCGGCAGTGCGTCCGGTTGTAACAGCGGTAACGGTGCAGACCGAGGAGGCGGTTCTGGCGATTCACCCCAGCCCGCCGCAGGCCGTTGCGGACCAAGCGCGCGCTGCCCTGGCAACACCGCCTGCACCCGGCGCCGTGAAGATCGGCATGCTGGGCTCGGCCGGGGTGGCGGAGGCCGTGAATGACGCCCTGCCCGCAGGCCTGCCCATCGTGCTGGATCCGGTGCTGAAAGCCTCCTCCGGCGGCAGGCTGATGGCGGCCGGCGGCTTTGGCGCCTTGCTGCAGCGGGCCGCATTGGTCACACCGAATCTGGTGGAGCTTGAAGCAATCTCCGGCTCGACCGGCAGCATCGAGGCGCAGGCGGCGCAGCTGCTTGCGCAGGGTGCCCGTGCGGTGCTGGTCAAAGGCGGCCATGGCACCGGCGCTGAAAGCATTGATGTGCTCTACACCGCCGATGGCGCGGCAACGCCCTTTGCCGCGGCGCGGCTGCCAGGCTCCAAACGCGGCACCGGCTGCAGCCTGGCCACCGCGATCGCCTGCCGCCTGGCCAGGGGAGACAGCCTGCCGGAGGCCTGCCGCCGGGGCAAAGCCGCCGTCCACGGCTGGCTTGGCTGCTGAAGCATGGCAGGTCACTCGGGCACGGTTTTGCGGCCGGATCGGAGCGGCTCTGCCCGGCAGGTATTTTCTGGTCCGGCCGGGAAGCAATCCTGCGCCCCCATTAAACGAGAAGCGTCTCCCCTGTAGCGAAGCGGAGAAGGCTTCGGCATGCGCCTGATTTCGCTGTCAGGATGCGCACAGGGAAACATTCTTCGAAACCTTCTTCGGACATATGTGCGTAAACGCAGATCCGCAGGAAGGCGGGTGGCGCGCGGAACACGCCCCCCCCCCCCGCCTTGCCTCAGCCCGCCAGCAGGCAGGCTGCCTGATGCCCGTCTGAAATAGGCCGCAGCGGCGGCACTGTTTCCCGGCAGGCCTCGGTGGCCAGCGCGCAGCGCGGGTGAAAGGCGCATCCCGCCGGCGGTTTCAACGGGCTTGGCGGCTCGCCGTTGTCGACGCAGCGGTCCCGTTTGGGGGCATGGATGTCAGGGATCGTGTTCAGCAGCAGCTGCGAGTAAGGGTGCAGCGGCTGGCTGAACAGCGCCTCCACCGGCGCCATCTCGACAATCCGCCCCAGATACATCACCGCGATCATGTCCGACATGTGCCGCACCACGCTCAGGTCGTGGCTGATGAACAGATAGGTCAGCCCCAGCTCCTTTTGCAGCCGCCGCATCAGGTTCAGGATCTGCGCCTGCACCGACACGTCCAGCGCCGAGGTGTGGAGTTCGTCCCGATATCCGGACAGTTTGATTATTGACCCTATGCTGCGCTTTTCCAAGTCATGGTTTCGTAGGCTTGCGCGGGGGTTAGGTAGCCGATTGCGGAATGACGCCGCTGGCGATTGTAGAAGACCTCAATGTATTCGAAGATCGCCGCCTTTGCCTGGACGCGCGTTTTGAAGCGCTCCCTATGAACCAGTTCCTTTTTCAGTGATGCGAAGAAACTTTCCATTGGAGCGTTATCCAGGCATTCGCCCGTACGGCTCATGGATTGCGTGATGCGTGCCGCCCCGAGCAATTTGCGGTATTCTTCTCCTGCGTATTGCACGCCGCGATCCGAATGATGAATGAGCCCTGGAACCGGTCCACGGCGCCCCAGGGCCATGTTCAAGGCATCACAGCACAGTTCGGATCGTAGATGATCGTCCATTGCCCAGCCGACGATTTCACGTGTTGCCATGTCTTTGATAGCGGCGGCGTAGAGCCATCCTTCGTCCGTATCGACGTAAGTAATGTCAGCAAGCCAAACCCGGTTTGGAACGG